>JAKISF010000012.1 GCA_021648725.1 Bacteroidales bacterium
AATTGTTTACAACACCCGGGAGCTTGTAAGACCTAATCGGAAAAACATTCGAAAACATCGGCAAAAGAAACCTTATTCTATGAATTACAAAAGGTTATGACAGATTATTAACTAAACGACATTGATAAATAAATACTTAAATTTTGAAATTGTTGTTCTCATAATTTTAATTTTGAATGTTTAAATAAATTTTTTACAAAAATATTTCATATTTAGTCGTTCATATATATTTTTACATGAAAGGGCATTAATAATTGATAAAATGCAGTATTTTAATGATTAAGCACCAAGTTAAAGCGTTGTGCATCAATAACTAAACATGCCGAACAACATAAAACTTTTATAACAATCAAGAACCAAAAGGCTTACAGAAAACTTATCTTAATTATATTTCAATGAAGTCAAATTGAAGTTTAATCTTAATATCAGAAAAATCTTGTTTTCTTTACAAAAAATTAGTTTAACGATGAAAGAATTTGACATTGTAATAATCGGAAGCGGACCTGCCGGTTTCTCGGCAGCAATGAGAGCACTTGATTATAAAAAAAATATTTGTATAATTGAAGCAAAAGAAATAGGAGGAGCAGGAATAATGAACGGAGCATTAGTTTCTAAAACCATGTGGGAATTATCAGCAGACTATGCAATTGCCGGAAAAACAAACAGAGGTTACAGAGCATCCGGTTTAAATGTTGATTTCTCCGAAGTAAGAAAAACAGTTATTCAAGCCGCCAAAGAACGTCAATATCAAATACTTTCACAAATTGAAACATTTTCTTCCGAAAAATCAGAAACAGGGTCAATAACCTTAATAAACGGATATGCAAAATTCTGCGACAGATATACAGTTGATGTAACACATCAAAATAAAACAGAAAAAATAAAAGGAAAATATTTTATTATCGCAACAGGTTCAAAACCGAGAGAATATCCGGATTTGCCTGTTGACGGAAAACATATATTTGATTCTGACACTATCTTAAAACTGCAGGAATTCCCTGAAAGAATGGTAATAATAGGCTCAGGTATAATAGGTTGTGAGTTTGCAACAATCTTCTCAAATTACAAACAAACAGAAGTTCATTTGCTCGACAGAACAAACCGGGTTATTCCTTATGAAGATGATGATTTAAGTGATTTTGTATCGAAACATCTTGAAGAAAACGGAGTAAATATCCATTATCAAGCTCATTTAAGAACAATTCGTAAAAAAAACAATTATTTAGAAGTTGTTTTAGATTATGACGACGGACACAGCAAAGTTATTGAAGTTGATATTGCATTAGTTGCAATCGGAAGAATTCCGAACACGGAAAATCTCGGACTTGAAAATATAGGTTTTGAAAAAAATAAAAAAGGAACTTTAAAAACTGATGAATTTTGTGAAATAATCGAAATAGGGAAATGTAATATTTTTGCAGCAGGCGATATAACGGGGCACGGACAACTTTATAATATTGCACAAGTTCAGGGAAGATACATTATCGATTCAATTTTCGGAAAACAATCTGATGCAGTATCATATAAAAATATGTCAACATTAATGTTTTTTAAACCCGAAGTTGCCGCAGTAGGGTTAAATGAAAAACAACTGCAACAAAAAGGAATTCCGTATAAAGTTGCATCATATTCTAATGCACTTGTAAGCAGAACAATAGCAATGCGAAACACCGAGGGTTTTGTGAAAATAATCGTAAGCAACGACGGAGAAAATAAAATACTCGGAATGAGAGCGGCAAGTCCGCAAGCATCTGCATTTATTGTTTCGGTTGCACATTTAATTGATGAAAAAAACGGCTTAAACGAAGTTAATAAAACTGTTCATCCGCACCCCGGAGTTACGGAAGGAATTGAAGAATGTTTAAGATTGTTTAATAATTCATCAATTTTCAAACCCGAAGCATTTCCCGAGCATATTAAATACAAAGAATGGTATCCCTAAAATTAAGTTTCGGAAATATCCGGGGTAAATTTCTTTAGATTTCGTTTTTCAACACGTTTTGATATTCCGATACCTATTTCATACAATATTATTAAAGGTAAAGTTACCAATATTTGAGAAAAAATATCAGGAGGTGTAATAATTGCAGATAAAGCTAAAATCACAATTATAGAATGTTTTCTGTATTTTTTTAGGAATTTAGGCGTAACTAAGCCTATTTTGCTTAAAAAGAATATTAAAACAGGTAACTCAAACACAACTGCCGATGCTAAAACAACCGAAGTAAAAGTTTGAATATAAGAACTTAAATTTATCTTATTTGCAACATCGCCTACTTCATAATTTCCTAAAAAGTTTAAAGAAAGAGGAACAATTAAATAATATCCGAATAAAGCACCGATAGAAAACAACATTGATGCCGAAAAAACTGCACCTCTGCTGTGTTTTATTTCTTTTTTATTTAATGCCGGTTTTAAAAAACGCCAAAATTCATTAAATACAATCGGAAATGCAACAACTAACCCTACAATTAATGAAACCATTATATGAGTCATAAATTGTCCTGTCATTTTAATGTTGATGATATCAAAAGGTTTTTGATTTATGCAAATTGAATCTGTATTAAAATATCTTCCGATTTTACACATTAAATCATTTGTGAAAAACTCAGGTGTTTTAGGGGCAAATAATACTTGATTAAATATAAAATCTTTAAAAAAGAAAGCCGTAATTGCAAAAACAACAACTGCCAAAATTGCTCTTATCAAATGTTTTCTCAGAGCTTCTACATGTTCTAAAAAAGACATATTATCTGCTTTTTTTTTCTTTCCCATTCTTTTTCGTTTTAACTCTTTCTATACAAATCCTTCTTTTAACATATCATGAATATGTATCAGACCTAAATACCTATTGCCCTCACTTACTATTAATGAAGTAATATTATTTTTTCTCATAATTTCAAATGCGTTAATTGCAAATGTATCCGGATTTATTGTTTTCGGATTAACAGACATAATATCTTTTGCTTTTATTCCGGTTAAGGAATTTGTCTTAATAAGCATTCGTCTTAAGTCTCCGTCTGTAATAATACCTGCTATTTTATCTGCTTTATCAATAACTGCAGTTGCTCCCAGTCTTTTTTCCGAAATTTCAATAATAACATCTTTCAGTTCTGCATTAATATCAACTTTCGGAGCTTCATTATTTTTATATAAATCTTCAACCCTTAAGTAAAGTATCTTTCCTAATATTCCTCCGGGATGGTATTTTGCAAAATCATCATTCGAAAAATTTCGTGCATTTAACAGGCTGACTGCAAGTGCATCTCCCATAACTAACTGAGCAGTTGTGCTTGAAGTAGGAGCTAAATTATTTGGGCAAGCTTCTTTTTCTACAGTTGTTCGAATAACCAAATCTGCTTGTTTTGCTAAAAATGAACCGGAATTTGATACAAATGCAATTAATTTATTCCCGAATTTTTTTATAAACGGTACAAGAACTTTTATTTCAGGCGTATTTCCGCTTTTTGATAAACAAATTACCACGTCATTTTTTCGTATTATTCCTAAATCACCGTGAATAGCATCTGCCGCATGCATAAAAATTGAAGGTGTTCCTGTTGAATTTAAAGTTGCAACTATTTTTTGGGCAATAATTGCACTTTTTCCTATTCCGGTAATTATAACCCTTCCTTTTGATTTCTGAATTAAAAAAACAGCATCAGCAAAATTATCATCTATGAAATTAATTAAATTTTTAACTGAATTTGCTTCATTAACAATAACTTCTTTCGCAATTTTTATAATATCTTCGGATTTTTTCACAGTTTTTTTATATTTATTTTCCTTTTTTCCCTTTTACAATAAATTTATTATTAATTTAGCTACAAATATATTTATATATTGTAAAAACAAAGATATTTTAGTTGAAAACAATAAACAATGGATTTAAAAAAAATAAACCTGCTTGATGAGTTACATAAGAATTTCGGGTTTGACACATATAAAGGAGAACAAAAAAAGATTATTCAAAACGTATTAGACGGTAATGACACTTTTGTATTAATGCCTACCGGAGGCGGAAAATCTTTGACATATCAACTTACATCATTATTATTAGAAGGCACAGCAATAGTAATTTCGCCTTTAATTGCATTAATGAAAAACCAAGTTGATGCAATGAGAGGGTATAACGAAGATGATTCAATTGCCCATTTTATGAATTCATCACTTAACAAAACTCAACTGAAACAAGTAAGAGAAGATGTAAAAAACGGTAAAACAAAACTTTTATATGTAGCTCCCGAATCATTAACAAAAGAAGAAAATGCAGAATTCTTGAAATCAGTTAAAATATCTTTTTATGCAATTGATGAAGCACATTGTATTTCTGAATGGGGGCATGACTTTAGACCCGAATACAGAAAAATAAGACCCATAATAGAAGAAATAGGAAGGGCTCCGATAATTGCACTTACAGCAACAGCAACTCCTAAAGTACAACATGATATTCTTAAAAATCTTGATATTCTTGATGCCGACATTTTTAAGGCATCTTTCTATCGTTCAAATCTTTATTACGAGATAAGACAAAAAGTTAAACCGGAAAAACAAATAATAAGATTTATTAAAGAAAATAAAGGAAAATCCGGTATAATATATTGTTTAAGCAGAAAAAAAGTTGAAGAATTAGCAGAAGTTTTGCAAATTAATGATATTAAAACACTTCCGTATCATGCAGGTATGGATTCAAAAACCCGTTCAAAACATCAAGATATGTTCTTGATGGAAGATGTAGATGTTATAGTTGCAACAATAGCATTCGGAATGGGAATTGATAAGCCCGATGTTCGCTTTGTAATTCATTACGATATTCCTAAAAGTCTTGAAGGATATTATCAAGAAACAGGAAGAGCCGGCAGAGACGGAGGCGAAGGAAAATGCTTGACATTTTACAGCTATAAAGATATACAAAAGCTGGAAAAATTTATGCAGGGAAAACCGGTTGCTGAACAAGAAATTGGCAAACAATTATTATTAGAAACTATTGCTTATGCAGAAACTTCTGTTTGCAGACCAAAAATTTTATTAAACTATTTCGGAGAGAAGTTAGAAGAAGATTGCAATAATTGTGATAATTGTTTAAACCCTAAAACAAAATTTGAAGGGAAAGAATACATGGTTAAAGCTCTTAAAGCAATAGTTACTTTAAAACAAAGATATAAAGGAGAGCACGTTGCAAATGTTTTGGCAGGTGTCGCTACATCAGCAATAAAATCATTTAAACACGATGAAAGTGATATTTTTGGTGCCGGGAATGAGAAAGACACTAAGTTTTGGGAATCTATTATAAGACAGGCTCTTATACATTATTTTTTGGATAAAGACATTGATAACTACGGTATTCTGAAAATAAGTAAAGACGGAGAAAATTTCATTAAAAATCCGTACCCTCTTGAAATAACAGAATCTCACAGATATGAAACAGATGATGATGACAGTGAAGTTAATTTAAAGCAAGGCTCGGGAAGCGGTGCAGGTGATGAGATTTTATTTAAAATGCTCAAAGGCTTAAGAAAAGATATTTCGAAAAAAATTGACGTACCGCCTTTCGTAATTTTTCAAGACCCGTCTTTAGAGGATATGGCGACAAGATACCCGATAAGTCTTGAAGAATTGCAAACTATACAAGGTGTCGGTTCAGGAAAGGCCAATAAATACGGAAAGGAATTTATTAAATTAATTGAAGAATATGTTAAAGAAAACGAAATTGACCGACCTCAGGACCTTGTCGTAAAATCCGTCGTAAAAAAATCAGGGGTAAAAGTATTTATTATCCAAAGTATTGACAGGAAAGTAAACTTAGCAGATATCGCAAGTTCAAAAGGACTTAGTATGAGTGAGCTGCTTAAAGAAATAGAAGCTATTATCAATTCAGGTACTAAATTGGATATTAACTACTATATCAACCAAACTATAGATGACGAAAATGTTGAAGAAATATATGACTATTTTTATGAATCAGAAACCGGCTCATTAGAAGAGGCAATTGAAGAACTTGAAGAAGATAATTTCTCTGAAGAAGAAGTCAGGTTGGTAAGGATTAAATTTATGTCTGAAATGGCAAATTAAAAACTATAAAATTAAATTGAAGGCTTTGCTTTTTGTAAATAATTGCAAAGTCTTTTTTTTAGAATGAAAAATATTATACTGAAATATTACTTAACTGTTTTAATTCTCTGCTTTTTTTCTTTGCTTACTTTTTCCCAAACAAAAATAAGAGGTGTAATTTTAAATGATGTAACTTCAAAACCTGTCCCTTTCTCAAGTGTTTCATTTGTCGGCTCTGCAATAGGTTGTATATCAGATGAAAACGGCGTTTTTTTTATCGAAGCAAATACCGACATTACCCAAATTGCTATCAATAATATCGGCTTTATTAATGATACTTTAGATGTTGTAAGTAACAAATATCAAGACTTTATTATATATTTAAAACCTGATAATTACAACATTAAAGAAGTTATTATTACACCGGGCGAAAATCCTGCCGATATAATTATCAAGAAAGTAATAAAAAATAAAAAATACAATAATATCAATCGTTTAGGTGCATACAGCTATGAACAATATACAAAAATGCAAGTTGATATTAACAACATAAATCCGAGCTCCGAAAATGACCCTATTCTGAAAGATTTCAAATCGGTATTTGCAGGTATAGATACATCAGCAGCAACAGGAAAAATTTATATGCCTTTAATTATTTCCGAAACATTATCCGATTTTTATTATAAAAAATTCCCGAAACACAGAAAAGAAATTATTAAAGCAGTAAACTTTGCAGGAATCGATAACCTTAGTGCAAGTAAATTTACCGGACAAATGTATTTGGAATTTAACTTTTATAAAAATTATATTAAAATTCTTGAAAAAGATTTTATAAGTCCTGTTGCTTTGTCTGGTTTATTAGTTTATGATTATAGTTTGCTCGACAGTACTTTTATAGATAATTCGTGGTGCTACCATTTAAGTTTTTTACCAAAACGAAAATACCAATTTACTTTTAAAGGTGATATGTGGATTACCGATACAACTTTTGCACTTAAAAAAATAAATGCAAATATGTCAAAAACTGCAAATCTCGGTTTTGTGTCTGATTTTTATGTTAAAAAAGAATATAAAAAAACTGGAAATAACTTTTTCTTTCCTGCCGAAGAAGAATTTTTTATAGATTTCAATATTTCAAAAGTAACAGCAGGCTTCTTCGGGAAAAAATATACATCACGAAAAAACATTAAACTTAATCCTGAATTTCCACCTTTATTTTTCTCGGCAACCGAATTCAGAGATATAGAAATTGAAGATAATGCTGCAGATTATGATTCTGTTTTTTGGAACAATAACAGACATACACAACTTTCTGCAAAAGAAAGAAACATATACAGAATGGTTGACTCCGTAACTAATCAACCTACGTTTAAGAAAGTTGAGAATTTTATATATCTATTAGCAACAGGCTATGTGAGAAGAAGTTACTTGGAATTCGGACCTTACTATAAAGTGTACAGTAAAAATGCAATCGAAGGACACCGGTTGAGGCTTGGTGTAAGAACAAGTAATGATTTCAGTAAGAAAATAGAGTTAAACAGCTATCTTGCATTCGGTTTAGATGACCAAAAAACAAAATACGGTTTCGGCACAAAATATAAGTTGGCAAGAGAACCTTGGACACTGGCACAAATTAATTACAGCAAAGATCTCATTCAACTCGGAGCAAACTTAGGCGAATTCGGTTCTGATAATATCTTTTCAATTTCAGGAAAAAATGATAAATTATTATGGATTGAAAATTTTGAAGCAAGTATTGAAAGAGACCTTATTAAAAGTATTACAGGAACTGTTTTTATCTCCCATAAAATAATAAACCCTACCGACAGTATACGTTTTTTTGACTCTTTCGGTAATGAACAAACAAATATAACAACAACAGAACTGACATTCAGTGCACATTTCGGTATAAACGAAGAGTATGTTGAAATAGTTTTTAACAGGCAATCTTTAGGTTCGCTTTACCCGATATTAGAGTTAGAATATACAATAGGAATTCCCGACTTTATGAATAGCAATTACAAATACTCTAAATTAAAGCTTGGTCTCAGGCATCATATTTCTTATGCATTTATAGGAAAAACAAATTATTATATCGAAGCAGGAAAAATTTGGGGTACGGTTCCTTTTCCGCTGTTAAAATTACATGAAGGAAGCACCGGAATTACTTATGATATGTATGCTTTTAATATGATGAATTATTATGAATTTGCAAGTGATAAATACATCAGTTTTTTTGCAGAGCATCATTTTAACGGTTTGTTTTTAAACAAAATTCCTGTTCTCAGAAAACTTAAATTTCGTGAAGTAATTTATGCAAAAGGTGTTTTGGGAAGTTTAAATGATGAAAACAGAAATTTACTTCAATTTCCTTCTGAACTTTCTGATGTTGAGAAACCGTATATCGAGCTCGGTGCCGGAATTGAAAATATAGTTAATATTTTAAGTGTTAATTATTTCAGAAGAATAAGTCACTTGCAAAAACCGGATGTCAGAAAAAACGGTATTATTATAGGTTTGCAGTTAAGTTTTTAAAAAAGACATTCCAAGTATTCAAGACTCGGAATGTCTGATTATTTACGAAATCTTCTTTTCAACCATATCAACAATTTCTTTTTCAAGAGCTGTTGCTTTTGAAAGAATTTCGTTTCCTGCTTTTAACTTTTCTTTGGCAAATTCTTTATCTTCCAAATCGCCCATATTAATTTTAACATTCATAAAAGCACCGTAAACAGCAGCTTTTGCGGCAAGTGCACCTACTCCGGCATCGCTTACCGATGCTTGCAGTCCGATTTCTGCCATAGTTTTCATAACTTCCATAGAGCCGTATGAGAGTTCCATAATTTTGAAAGGAACATTAATGGCATTTTTTGTTGCTTCTTGTATTGCATTATGCCTTGCAGCTTTTTCTTCGTCGGTTTTTTTCGGCAGGCGAGATGCTTCCATAATTTTGTTAAAAGCATTTGTGTCTTCGTCAACCATATTTACGAGTGCTTTGTAGTAGTATGCACCTTTTTCCGCCCAATCGGAAAATTCTTCCCAACGCTCGTCCCAACCTCTTTTATGTGCCGAAAGATTTGCAACCATTGTTCCGAGTGCGGCACCCAAAGCACCCATATATGCCGAAATTGAACCGCCGCCCGGTGCCGGAAATTCGGAACCCGTAAGGTCGGCAAAATCGTTGAGTTTCATATTAACAAGCGGTTTGGAATTTTTATCTTCCATAACGTATTCAATGATGCGTTCTTCCGGAATAAAGGGTTTAAGCTCGTCAAGTCCGAGAGATTTTACGGCAATTTTTATAATTTCGGAATCGGCAATTCCTGCGGAACGTTGTTGCATTTTTAGGTAAAATTTTCCGGCATCGAGCATAGCTTGTAAAGGAATTAAGCCGACAAGTTCCGAACCGCTTACGCGAACACCTCTTTTTTCGGCGTGTTTTTTAACTTCTTCATAAGCTTTGTGAACGGAAGTTACGGTAATGTCGGTTAAGTTCATTGAGATTTGTGCAATTCCGTATTCCTCTATATACCAGCCGATTGCTTTGACTTTTTTAAGGGTTCCGGGAATTCTTACCGTATTTCCGTTTTCGTCTTTTACGATTTTTCCGTTTACTTTTTTTGCTCTTCCGTTTTCTCGAACATCAAAAGCAACGGCATTAGCACGTCGGGTGGAAGTTGTATTTAAGTTTACGTTGTACGCAACGAGAAAATTTCTTGCACTTATTGCAGTTGCACCTGTTTTTTTAACATTTTCGTTAAATTCGGCAGGTCCGTAATCGGGTTTCATTTTCGGGTCGGTAAGTTTTTGCGGTAGACCTTCGTATTCTCCGGCACGGCAATATGCCAAATTTTTTCTTTTTTCTTCTTTTGCGGCAAATTCGTAGCAATAAACCGGAATTTCGAGTTCTTTTCCTACTCGTTCCGCCAATTTGTGAGCATATTTTACGGTTTCTTCCATAGAAATTCCCGAAATCGGCACAAGCGGGCATACGTCGGTAGCTCCGAAACGCGGATGTTCGCCGTGATGTTTGCTCATATCAATAAGTTCCGATGCTTTTTTTATTGCCAGAAAAGCTGCATCAATAACTTCATCTGGTGTGCCTACGAAAGTTACTACGGTTCTGTTAGTTGCCGCTCCGGGGTCAACATCGAGTAGTTTAACGCCTTCAACGGTTTCTATAACATCGGTAATTTGTTTTATTACGCTCATATCACGTCCTTCGCTGAAATTAGGAACGCATTCTATAAGTTGTTTCATATTTTGTTTAAATTAGATTTTTAAAAATGAAGTTTCAAAAATAATCTATTTGTTTTAAAGAAAAAATGATTTTTAGCTGATAATCTTCCCTCCCAAAATAACCGTATCAATTAAATTACTTCCGTAGGCGTAAGTAAAATATTCGAGAGTGGGCATTTCTTTTGTTATAAAAACATTTGCCTTTTTACCTTTTGCAATACTTCCGGTTAACTTGCTTATTCCCATCGCATAAGCAGTGTTGATGGTGCTTGCGTTAACAACTTCTTCTATGGTCATTTTATAATTTACGCTTGCAAAAGACATCATAAGTTTCATATTTCCCGAAGGCGATGAACCCGGATTAAAATCGGAAGCAAGGGCAAGCGGAAGCCCGGCATCAATCATTTTGCGAGCGGGAGAGTAGGGCATATTAAGAAAAAAAGCAGCACCGGGTAAAATCGTGGGCATAGTTTCGGAGTTTTTCAGGGCTTTTATTTCGTCATCGCCCACATATTCAAGATGGTCAACCGAAAGAGCATTGTGTTTTACGCCGATTTGCACTCCGCCGGAAAAATCTAATTCGTTGGCGTGAATTTTAGGACGCAAACCGTATTTTGCTCCGGCTTTTAAAATTTTGTCGGTATCTTCAACGGTAAAAAATCCTTTATCGCAAAAAACATCAATAAAATCGGCAAGTTTTTCTTCGGCAACGGCGGGAAGCATTTGATTTACAACCAAATTAACGTAATCTTTTTGTTTGCCTTTATATTCGGCGGGAACGGAATGTGCTCCGAGAAAAGTAGATTTAATTATCAGCGGTGTTGTTTCTTTCAGGCGTTTTATAACGCGAAGCATTTTCAGTTCGCCCCCGACCGTAAGACCGTATCCGCTTTTAATTTCAACGGCTCCGGTTCCTTGCGAAATTATTTCGTTTATTCTCGGAATTGCTTGTTCGTAAAGTTCTTCTTCGGACGTTTTATTCAGCAATTTTGCCGAATTGAGAATTCCGCCGCCGCGTTTTGCAATTTCTTCGTAAGAAAGCCCTTTAATTTTATCGTTGTATTCAATTTCGCGACTTCCGGCATATACCAAATGCGTGTGCGAATCGCAAAAAGACGGAAACACAAACTTTCCGCCGGCATCAATACTTTTGTAATTGCCTTCAATATCAGGCATATCCTTCATTTTGCCGAAATCTTCGATTTTATCGTTGTGCAGAATAAGATAAGCATTGTCGATATTTTTGAGCTTTGCCATATCCTTGCCGGAAACTTTTGTTTTGGGCTTTGTTTCGGTTTGAACGAGTTTTTTTATGTTTTTTATAAGTATTCGCATATATTTTTATTATCAAATAATTTAGCTTTTTTTGTAAGTTCAAAATTAAATAAATTCATACATTTTAAAACTATGCTCAAAAATAAAAAAATACCGCATACTTATGTCATTATTTTTTACATTGTTTTAATTGCCGCTGTTGCAACCTGGTTTGTTCCCGGAGGACAATACGTTAAGGAAACCGTGATTGTTGACGGCAAAGAAAAAGAACAAGTTGTTTATGAAACCGTAAAAATTAACGGTGAAGATGTTTTGCAACCTAAATTTGAATATGTTGATAATGAGTTTCAAACATGGCAAGTTTTTGCGGCAATGTTTAAAGGTTTTGAAAAACAAGCCGGAATAATTGTATTTATTTTAATGGTCGGCGGTGCTTTTTGGATTATGAATCAAAGTAAGGCAATTGATGTGGGGATTTTTGCATTTCTTAACTATACAAAAAAACTTGAAAAAGTTAAATTTTTAAGATTTCTCGGAGTAAACAATATTGTACTTACAATGATTATGATAATGTTCAGTATATTCGGTGCAGTATTCGGCATGAGCGAAGAAACCATTGCTTTTATTGTAATTTTAGTTCCTCTGGCAATTTCTATGGGTTATGATTCAATAACCGGCGTTGCAATTGTTTTTGTAGCTGCAGGTTTGGGTTTTGCAGGTGCAATTTTAAATCCGTTTACGATAGGTATTGCACAAGGCATTGCAGAACTTCCGCTTTTTTCAGGAATTGAATACAGAATTGTTACTTGGTTTATTATTAATTTTATAGGAATCACTTTTATTTTAAGGTATGCAAATAAAGTTAAAAAGAATCCGAAAAAATCATTGGTTTATGAAACAGATCAATATTGGCGTGATAAATCAGGCGATAAAACTGAACAAATTAAATATTATACTCCTAAACGTGCTTGGGTTGTCTATATTTTTATTTTGGTGTCTTTGATATTATTCTCAGTAGAATTTTATTCAACCGAGATGAAAATAGGAAATAGTGTTTTTGTTGCTCCTATGCTTCCTATAGCAACCGGATTGTTTGCATTAACCGGTATTCTTTCTTTAAGAAAATCGGTACATTTTTTTATTCTTAATTTGTTGGCTTTTACCATTGTTTTTTTAATAATAGGCGTAATGGGTTATGGTTGGTATATTATGAAAATAGCAACTTTGTTTCTTGCAATGGGGCTTCTGACAGGTGTTGCCATGAAATATAACCCGAATGAAATAACTAAACATTTTTTGGACGGAGCAAAAGATATTATGTCGGCAGCATTAGTTGTAGGACTTGCAGGAGGAATTGTTATCATTTTACAAGAAGGAAAAATCATTGATACAATTTTGCACAGTATGGCAGAAGGAATGAAAGGTTTCGGAAAAATTGTATCTGTCGGAATTATGTATGTAATTCAAACGTTTATTAATATTGTAATTCCGTCGGGTTCGGCAAAAGCAGCGATTACAATGCCTATTATGGCACCTTTTTCTGATTATATCGGAATTTCACGTCAGGCAACGGTTGTTGCGTTTCAATTCGGCGACGGATTTACGAATATGATAACTCCTACTTCGGGTGTGTTAATCGGAGTTTTGGGCGTTGCAAAAATACCCTATGATAAATGGGTAAAATGGATTACTCCTTTTATGATAATTTTAATTATTTTAGGTTTCTTATTGCTTATACCTACGGTAACCATGGATTTGAACGGATTTTAACTTTAATGAATTTCTTTCAGTAAAAACTTTTTTTCAAGATTATAAACAATTTTTTTAACTTCCTGTGCCCATTCAATATGAGTTTTTGAATCGTTAAATGTTGTATAAGGAATAGGCGTGCCGTAAACAATCGGTATCGTAGCATTTTTTTGCTTAAACACCTCTCCCGGCAATAAGAATAATTCTAAATTTGCTTTTATTCTGAAAAATTTTCTTATTTTAGCAAGACGATAGAACTTCTTTGAATTTTCTCCGCCTATAAAAATCGGGATTATATCTCTTTTGTGTTCTATCGCATTTCTTATAAAACTTCTGTGCCAAGGTCCGTCATCCATTTTTCCTTTAATTTTTCTGGCAACTTTGCCGGCAGGAAAGATTAATAAATGACCGTCATCTTTTGCTAAATGTTCTTCAATAGCATCTTTTTTGTGTTTTTCATTGCTTTTTAAAATGCTTACAGGCAAAAACAGTTCTTTTGTATTTTCAACAAATAAAAACATTTCATTAGCCAGAATTTTTATATCCTTGAACTTTTCATATATTTTATCAATCAAAACAGCAAAATCAACACCTCCGAGAGAATGATTTCCGGCAAAAATAAATTTCCCTTCAGAAGGAATTGCTTCCTCATTGTAAGTTTTTGTTTTTAAATTCAGGTGTTTTACCACTCCTCTTACGAAATCAATTCCGAAATTATGTTCATTTTTTCTCAGAACAACATTAATTTCTTTTTGATGAAATGACTTTTTTAAAAAATTAATAATAAAATTAGGTAATTTCCTTACAATCTTATTTTCTTGTCCTCTGATTATCTTTTTGATATCTAATTTTTGCATTGTTTTATTCAGCCTTTCTGTTATTTTGTAAAGCAACAAACATAATAATTTTTTAAAAGAGAAAAAATAATTGAAAAAAATCTTATTTTTACTTTTTAATTTGAATCACTTTTTTAATATCAACAGGTTTTCAATTTACCTGTAAAAATCGAAAAATTTATTAATTTAATGAAAATAATTAATATGAGATTTACGAGCATTTTTTTTGTTGTTATGTTTTTATTTGTCCTAAAAATATCTTCACAAACAGATAAAGAAGATTATAATAAGGCTGTCAATTTTTTTAATCAAGCAAATGAAGCAAAACAAAAATTCGACTTAACAAATTCCGAACAATTTTTTGAAAAAGCGGCTGAACTTTTTAAAAAATATGGGCATTATACAGGTAATTACATTCAATGTAAATATTCTGTTGCCGATATATTTATAATGAGAAATAAATTTAAAGATGCCGAGGAAATATTAGACGAAATCCAAAAATTATCTGTTGAAAAATATGGTCAGAACAACCAGTTTCTTGTTAATATTTTAAACGGTCAAGGAAAAGTTGAAGCATCAAAAGGAAAACATAAAGATGCCGTTTTATTATATCTAAAATCATTAGAGTTAAATGAGGAGCTTGAAAAACCCAATCTTTTTTTAAAGTCTAATTTATACGGGAATATAGGTAATTCATATTCAGAGCTTGGGAAGTTAGATTCTGCCTTATTAAACTATAAAAAAGATTTAACTATAAAAAAAGAACTTGTAGGAGACAATCATCCCATTTTGGAAGTTGCATACAGCAATATTGCAAATATATATAAGGCGAAAGGACAGTATGATTTAGCAATACAATTTTTTGATAAGGCATTAGAACTTATATTAAAAGCGTACGGAAAAAATGATGTTAGAATTGCAAAAATATACAGCGGAAAAGGAAATGTATATTTAGAAAAAGGACAAAATAACTTAGCACTTGACTTTTTTAATGAATCAATAAAAATTAATAAATCTAATTTCGGGCAGAAACATATTTCGGTTGCAAAAGATTTAATAGGTATGGGTAATGTTTATAACAAAAAACAAGAATATGAAAAGGCTTTAATTTATTTTAAAGATGCGTATGATATTCAAATTGATGTTCTCGGAGAAAACCATCCCGATATTGCGGGAGTTTGTAATAACATAGGTTTTATTCTTGAATTTCAGAATAAGCATGAATCATCTTTAAAATTTTATCAAAAAGCAGTAAAAATAAAAACTGCAAATTTCGGGAATAATCATCCTGAACTTGCGACATATTACAACAACATAGGTGTTAATTATTATAACAGAAAAGAGTATAATAAAGCATTAGAAAATTATTTGAAAGCAATTGCAATCTTAGAAAATAATTACGGAAATAAATTTGCGGGTCTTGTAAGGATGTATCTTAATGTTGCCGATTTATATCGAAAAAAAGAAAAATTTGACAAATCTCTTTTATTTTATCAAAAAAGTTTAACTGCAAATGTTCCCGGCTTTAACCCCAATCATGATAACTTGTTTGAAAATCCCCGAATTGATTATTATTTGGATATAAATAAACTGTTAAACTCATTAGAAGGAAAAGCCGGTGTTTTAGAAGCATTATATTTGAAAGATTCTTTAATAAGCGATTTAGAGTTTTCTAAAGAAACATATATACTGTGCGATTCGGTAATCTCTGTTGCAAGGAAACAAGCGTTTAAAGAATCAGATAAAATATTTTTAGGTAATCAAACAAGAAAAATATATGAAGATGTGATTGTTGTTTTTAAACAGTTGGCAGATGAGACTGAAAAAGAAAAAGATAAGCAGAAAATATATGAGAGTATGTTCAGTTTTGCTGAAAAAAATAAATCTATAATACTTTCACAAGCTATATCTTCTTCTGATGTGAAAAATTTTGCCGGAATTTCAAAAGATATAATTTCAAAAGAAAAGGAATTAAAGAGAGAAATTTCAACTGCTGAGAGAAGTTTGGCAGAATCTGCAGATGTTATAACAGCAGATAAATTCAGGGACATATTATTTGAGTTAAACAAAGATTTAAGAGAGCTAAACGCAAGAATAGAGCGAGATTATCCGAAGTACTTTCGAACTAAATATAAAAGTGTTGATATAAATGTAAAAGAAATTAAGTCAAACTTAAAGAAAGATCAAATTGTAAGATCATATTTTTTAGGCGAAGACTTTATATTAATTTTCACGATTACCGATGAGAAAATAAGTTTAAGTTCCGTTGACAAACCGGAAGACTTTGAACAAAAGGTTAAAGATTTTAACAAATATATAACATCAGGCTATCAAGCAGATTTTAGTAACTATCTGGAATCAGCAAATTATTTTTATAATCTGTTTTTTCCGGATAAATTTCCGGAAGATTTAACAAAAATAACTGTAATACCAGACGGTTTAATAAGTATGATTCCTTTTGAAGCACTCATTACGGAAGAGTACAAAGGAGATATTACAAACTACAAAGAATATCCGTTTTTAATCAAAAAATATCAAATAAACTATGCCTATTCAGCCGGCTTACTTATAAAGTCCCTTACAAATAAGAAAAAAAGAGGAAACAAAAAAGCTTGGATCGGAATTGCACCCGTGTTTGATAATGTATCAGCAATGAGTATTAACAATATAAAAGTTACACCTTTACCGGGAAGTAAAAACGAAATTACAGAAATTGCCGGAATATTTAAAAAAAATAAAAAACAAGCACTTTCTGTAATTGAAAAACAAGCAACAGAAACATTCTTAAAAAATGCAAACTTAAAAGATTACAAATATATTCATATAGCAACTCACGGAATTGTTAACACTTATGAACCCAAATTATCAGGATTGATTTTTTATCCGGAAGATGCTGATAATGACGGTGTCCTGTATTCCGGAGAAATTTATAATTTGGAGTTGGATGCTGATTTAACGGTGCTTTCAGCATGCGAAACCGGTTTGGGTAAAATCTCAAAAAGCGAAGGAATTATAGGTTTGTCAAGAGCCTTATTGTATGCAGGTTCAGACAATACAATTGTTTCGCTTTGGAAAGTTTCCGATAATTCAACAAGTACATTAATGATCGATTTTTACAAGAACTTGCTTGAAAATGAAGATGATAAAACCGGAGCTTTACATGCGGCAAAAATAGATATGATAAATAACGGAGGAGATTTTGCACATCCTTTTTTCTGGTCACCTTTTGTATTAATAGGAAAATAGTTTTTAATGACAATAAATTGTAAAGGAAAGTTAACAGATTTTTCAAAACCGAAAATTGCAGGAATATTAAATATTACCCCTGATTCATTTTATGACGGAGGGAAATACAATAAATCCGGCGAAATACACAGAAGAATAGATGAAATGATTTCGGAAGGTGCAGATTTTATTGATGTGGGAGCATATTCATCTCGGCCCGGAGCAAAACATATTTCAAAAGATGAAGAATTAAAAAGATTATTACCTGCATTAAACTATCTACAAAAAGAATATCCTGAGCAAATTGTATCTTTAGATACTTTCAGAGCCGAAATCGCAAAAATTGCAATAGAAGATTACGGCGTTGCAATGATTAATGACATTTCAGCCGGAAATTCAGACGAAAAAATGTTTTCCCTTATTGCCGAAAAAAATGTTCCGTACATTATTATGCACATGCAAGGAACTCCTCAAACTATGCAAAAAAACACTCAATATGATGATTTATTAAACGATATTATAAAATTCTTTGCCGAAAAAATATTTAAAGCAAACAAAATAGGTATAAACGATATTATTGTTGACCCCGGTTTCGGTTTCGGAAAAACTTTAAATCAAAACTATCAGATATTAAACGAACTTGATAAATTTAAAATTCTTGATTGTCCGGTTATGGCAGGAATTTCAAGAAAATCTATGATTTATAAATTATTAGAGTTAAGCCCGGAAGACGTTTTGCCCGGAACTATTGCGTTAAATATGACTGCATTGCTGAAAGGAGCAAATATTTTAAGAGTTCATGATGTAAAAGAAACAAAGCAACTTATTGAAGTATATTATAAATTACATTTAGGCGACTTTTAAACTGAGTTTTTAATAAATCGGATTAATTTAATAATTTAGCCGTAAATATAAATATTAAAACTGAACACTATCGAATTTCTTGATATTGGCATAACGGATATAATTGATATACTTTTAGTTGCATTTTTGCTCTATCAAATTTATTTCTTGATAAAAGGAACGGCAGCAATAAAAATATTTATAGGAATAGCCGTTTTATATCTTATTTGGCTTGTTGTACAAGCTTTAGATATGAAGTTAATAAGTACAATTCTCGGTCATGTAATGGGCGTAGGGGTTATTGCACTGCTAATTGTGTTCCAGCAAGAAGTCAGGAAGTTTTTTATGATGTTTACCAACAAATATTTCTCAAAACTTGAGTTTTCATTTAATAAATTATTGCCTTTTATTAAATATGATGAAATTGAAGTTAAAGTTTGGTCAATAGTAAAAGCCTGCTCTAATCTTTCTAAGCAAAAAACAGGAGCTTTAATTACAATAGCCGTACAATCTGAACTTTTATCAATTATTGAATCCGGAATAAAAATTAATGCAGATACAAGCTCGCAATTAATTGAAAATCTGTTTTTTAAAAACAGCCCGTTACATGACGGTTCAATTGTTATAAAAAAAGATAAAATAATTGCAGCCGGTTGTATTTTGCCGGTTTCCGAGCAAAATTTTAATATTAAAGATTTTGGTTTAAGGCACAGAGCCGCAATGGGAATTACAGAGCAAACAGATGCTGTAGTAATTGTTGTGTCGGAAGAAAACGGAAGTATTTCGCTTTTTCAAGATTCAAAATTTAAAAAAGACGTTTCTGTTACCGAACTTCGCAATTCGCTTGAAGAAATATTTTTAGAAAGAAAAAAAGATGCAAAAAAATAAGTTGAACAGAGCTGTTTGGGCAGAAAAAAATAAAGTATTTTTAATAGATCAAACAAAACTTCCGTTTAAAGAAGATGTTTTTATATCAGATTCATACAGAGCAACTTGCGTTGCAATTGTTAAGATGATTACCCGAGGTGCAGGGTCAATAGGAGCAACTGCCGGTTTTGCAATGATGCAGGCTGCTTACGAAGCTCCGAAAGAGAATTTTAATGAATTCTTATTAAAAGCAAAAAAAGAAATTGAAGAAACAAGACCCACGGCACAAGATTTATTTGCAGCAGTTAACAGGGTTTATAATAAAGCATTAATCTCAACAGAAGAAGCAGAAAATGAAGCACACTTAATTGCAGATGAAACCTCGGAAGCAGGATACCTGATAGGAATAAACGGAAACGAATTAATAAGTGACGGTTCAAGAATATTAACACATTGCAATGCCGGACCGCTGGCACTTGTTGAGTACGGTTCTGCATTAGCTCCTATTATTTTTGCTCATAAATCCGGAAAAAAAGTATTTGTTTATGTTGACGAAACACGTCCCAGAAATCAAGGAGCAAAATTAACCGCATGGGAACTTCAAAAAGCCGGAGTTCCGCATGTAATTATTGCAGATAATGCTGCGGCAATGTTAATGCAGAAAGGAAAAATTGATATTGTTATTACCGGTGCAGACAGAATTGCAAAAAACGGAGATACGGCAAATAAAATAGGAACTCTTGAAAAAGCAATTTTAGCAAAAGAATTTAATATTCCTTTTTATATAGCAGCACCGAATTCAACATTTGATAAAGAAATATTAACAGGAAATGAAATTCCTATTGAAGAACGAGACGAAGATGAGCTTTTGTACATTTCCGGAGAAGATGAAAACGGAAAAATTCATACCGTAAGAATTGCATCTCCGAATTCAAAAGCCTATAATCCTGCGTTTGATGTTACCCCGGTAAAATATATTACGGCATTTATTACTTCCGGAGGAATAAAGTACAACAGATTAAAAAAAGACGACAGCAAATAATTGTTGTCGTCTTTAATGTCTTGTAAATTAGTGTGCTATTCCATTCCGAATGCATAATATGCAATTTCACCGTTAGGGTAAATACCTTGAATGTAAACTCCTCCGTGAATATTTTTTAAAATATCTTCTATTTCTTTAGGCGAATCAACCGGGTCTCTGTTAATATGTGTAATAATAAAACCTTCTTTTACACCTGCTCTCATTAATTTTCCTGCTTGAAGGTCTGTAACAACCACACCCGATTCAATATTTAAATCTTTTTTTTGTGAGTCAGAAATTTCTGTAAAACTGGCACCCAAAACATCAATAATGTTTTTATTTACAACATCTGTTGTTCCTAAACTGTTTTTAAGTTCAACTAAGAATTTTTTCAACTTATTATTTCTTAACACCCAAACATCAATTTTATCTCCGGGGCTGAACCTGCTTATTTGTTCTTGTAATTCAGAAACTTTCTCAACTTTTGTTTCATTTATTTTAATAATAACATCTTTAATTTTGATACCTGCATCTTCGGCGGCACTTCCGGTATTAACATTTACAACATAAATACCCTCTGGTTTTTCTAAATCTAATTCTTCTGCAATTTTTGAATCAACATCTTTAATATTTATTCCGAGCAAAGCTCTTTGAACGGTTCCGTATTCCATTAAATCAGAAACTACTTTTTTGACTATAGTTACCGGAACAGCAAAAGAGTAGCCTGTGTATGAGCCTGTTTGTGAGGCTATTGCAGTGTTAATGCCTACAAGTTCTCCGTTTGTGTTAACTAATGCACCGCCGCTGTTACCGGGATTAACAGCAGCATCAGTCTGAATAAATGATTCAATTGCATATTGCTGTTTTTGCCTCAGTAAATTAATATTTCTTTCTTTTGCACTTACAATACCTGCCGTAACCGTTGAGGTTAAATTAAAAGGATTTCCTACCGCCAAAACCCATTCCCCCACTTTTAAAGCATCTGAATTTCCGTAAGGAATTGTCGGTAAATTTTCAGCTTCAATTTTTACTAATGCAATATCAGTTGCGGGGTCTCTTCCTATAAGTTTTGCACTGAATGTTCTGTTGTCATTTAAAACAATTTCAATATTATTTGCATTTTCAATAACATGATTATTTGTAACGATATAACCGTCTGCCGACATAATTACACCTGAACCTGATGCCATTTGCGGCATTCTGTGTCCGTATGGGCTTCCTCCGAAAGGATCTCCGAAAAAGAAATCTGATATTGAAGGCTGTCTGTTATTTTGGGCGTATGTAGTTTTAACATGAACAACAGCATTAACTGTTTTTTCCGCTGCAACGGTAAAATCGGGCAGGGTAGTAACAATACTGCTTTGAATATTATTTACGGGAACGACATTACTGACTTCTGCCTGCCGAATAAATTGTTTTTCGCTGAAAAACCAACTTATACCGTATGCCGTAAATCCTCCGATTAAAGCAACTAAAAAAACACTTAAAACTTTTTTTGCTTTCATTTTCTTGAATTTTAATGATTAATAACCTTTTTAAAACGAAAAAATATAAATAATAATATATGTTTTATTTGTAAAATGTCAGTTTTAAATTGTTGTTTGTTTGCGGAATTTAAAATATCAAAATATTTACCGGAATAAATATAGCTGACAATATTTCATGTTTTTAAAAAAATAAAACGAAAAAGAAGCCGAAAAGTTACATTTTATTCTTTAATTTTACTTTTGTAATTTATTTTTTTAAGATGTTTAAGTTTTATAAGTATCACGGTGCAGGAAATGATTTTGTGTTAATTGATAATTTCAATGATACGATTTTCAACTTTACAAAAAGTGACATTCAAAAAATATGTGACAGAAATTTCGGGATAGGTGCTGACGGATTAATGATATTAAAAAAACATCATGAATACGATTTTGAAATGGATTATTATAATTCTGACGGAAGCGGAGGCACAATGTGCGGAAACGGAGGAAGGTGTATTGTTGCATTTGCCGAAAAACTTGGGCTAATTAATAATTATGCGAAATTTTTGGCTTCTGACGGCGTTCATGAGGCATATATTTATGACGGAAATTCGGTTAAGTTAAAAATGACAGATGTTGAAAATATCAGTAAAGCAGGAGAAGATTATATATGCTACACCGGTTCACCCCATTACATAAAGTTTGAAAATGATATTGCTAAAAAGGATGTGTTTAGGGAAGGCAGAGAAATAAGATATTCAGACACATATAAAAAGGAAGGAATTAATGTTAATTTTATAAAAGTTAATAATGATAACACGCTAAATATCAGGACTTACGAGCGAGGTGTAGAAGCTGAAACTTTTGCTTGCGGAACCGGTGCGGTTGCATCGGCACTTTCTTTTGCAAATTTAAACGGTAATACTTCCGGAGAATATTTACTGCATGCAAAAGGCGGCAAATTAAAAGTAAGTTTTAATAAAAAAGATAACAAATATGTTGATATTTGGTTAACCGGACCTGTTCAATTTGTATTTGAAGGCAGGTTTACTTTAGATATTCTGAAATAATCTTTCTGAATGATTTTCCGCTTACGGGTTTTGTAATATATTCATCAAAGACGTGACTGTACATGTCAATTTCTTCTTTTATTGCATTTGCGGTAATTGCAATAATGGGGGTTTTATCAAATTTATTATTTTGTCTTATTATTTTTGCTGTTTCATAGCCGTTTAATCCCGGTAATTGAATATCCATAAGAATTATATCGGGAATAAATGTTTCAAGTTTTTCAAGAGCTTCGTTTCCGGTTGAGGCTTCAATTATTTTTATATTGTCGTCTTCAATAAACAATGAAATAAGTTCTTTGTTAAAGTCAATGTCTTCTACATGAAGAATTGAAGATTGTTTTAAAGGTTTATTTCGTAAATTATTGCGTTCAGTTTTTTTTGGATTATTTTCAATAATTTCAATATTTTTTAACTCTAAGGTAAAAACAGAACCTATGCCGACAGAACTTTTTACGGTGAGATTTCCGTTCATCAATTCGGCAAATCTTTTTGAAATTGCAAGTCCTAATCCTGTTCCTCCGTATTTTCTTGTGCTTTGACCTTCAACTTGCCTGAAACTTTCAAAAATAGCAGATATTTGATCTGCCGGTATTCCTATTCCTGTGTCTCTTACTTCAATAATCAGATTAAATTTGTTTTTTTTGTTTAAATCAGAACTTTGTTTGCCTTTTAGTATTATTGATACTGAGCCCTTTTCCGTAAATTTAAGAGCATTATTTACCAAGTTAATAAGAATTTGTTCTAAACGCAGAGCATCAAGTTTTATTATTCGGGGTATGTTATCAGCAATATCTATATTTATCGGTATTTTCTTCTTTTCAGCAAGTTCGGAGAAAATTACGGGTATTTTATTTATAATGTCTTCGATGTTACAAGCTGCATTTTCAATTTTTAATTGGTCTGCCTCTATTTTAGATAAATCAAGGATGTCATTAATAAGTTTTAATAAATTGTTCCCGCTTAAAGCAATATTTTCAGTAAATGAGATATGTTTTTTATCTGTAAGTTTATTAATTAGTATTTCAGAAAACCCGATTATTGCATTCAAGGGTGTTCTTATTTCATGACTCATATTTGCTAAAAACTCACTTTTTAAACGATTTGATTCTTCTGCTTGTTGTTTTGCAATTTTAAGGGCTTGTTCTGCTTTTTTTCTTTCGGTTATGTCTGTAAATGTAATTTGAATTGCTTTTTCGCCTTCATACATAATCATTTTTCCGTAAACATCAACGTCTATAATTTCTCCGTCAATTCTTATGAATTTTTGTTCGGAATGGTGATCTGTATTTTTTTGCATAATACTGTTTAATGCATTCTTTGCATGTTCTGAGTAATCGGGATGAACAAATTGCAGAACATTTGTATTTTTAATAATTTTAGCATCTTTAATTTTGAATGTCTTAAGTGTTTTTGAATTAACATATTTAATGTTTCCGTTAAAATCATGAATAACAACTGACATAATTGCATTTTCAGCTAATGTTTTGTATTTTTTTTCGCTGTCTGTTAATGCTTTTTCGTTTTTTTTACGATTTGTGACATTTCTTACAATTCCCATTATAAGCTGTTTTTCTCCTACATTTATTGTGTCGCCTGTTATTTCTGCAGTATAGCTTGAGCCGTTCTTGCGTTTTAGTTCTATTTCAAATGAGTATCCGCTTTCGCCTATTTTTTCAGCGAAATTTGAGTTTTCTTTATTTTTTTTCATATCAAAAACAGACATGCTCAAAAGCTCTTTTTCAGAATATCCTGTTATTTTACAAAATGTAGAATTAACGAAGACATAATTCCCTTTTGTATCTGCAATAGTAATTCCTTCTGATGATTGCTCGGTTATTGCTCTGAATTTTTCTTCACTGTCAATTAATGCTTGTTTAACTTTTTTCTGCTCGGTAATATCTTCTTTTATTGCTATGTAATTTGTAATTTCATTCGCATCGTTAATTATAGGTGATATAATTGCTTTCTCAATAAAATGAGTTCCGTCTTTTTTCTTATTTATTAGTTCTCCTTTCCATATTTTTCCTTTTGTAATAGCTTGCCATAAGTCTGTATAAGTTTCTTTTTTTGTTTTGTCTGTTTTTAATATTCTGGGATTTTTCCCTAATACTTCTTCTTTGCCGTAACCTGTAAGTTTTGTGAAGTTCGGATTTACGTATTCAAGGTTTCCTGCTGTATCAGTAATTGCAATTGTTAACGGATTTTGTTCTATTGCGGTTGATAATTTTAAAATTTCTTGTTCTGTTTTTTTTCGTTCTGTAATATCTTTTACAATTCCTATGGCATTCCATAAGTCTTTTATTTTAATTGCTGATAAAGATAATTCTATAGGAAAAGTTTCGCCGGATTTTCGTACTGCTTGAAGTTCTATTGTTTTATTTATTACATTGCCTTCTCCTGTATGTCTGAATTTCTCAAATGCTTTATTTGCAACTTCTTTGTATTTGGAAAGAGGTAAAATGCTGTGTAAGTGTTTGTTAATTATTTCTTTTTCGGTATAACCGAATATTTTTTGTGCTGCTTTATTCCAAAATTCAACTTTACCTTCGTTATTTATTAAAATTATGGCATCATTTGCCGAGTTTGTAATAGCTTTGAATTTTTCCTCACTTTCTTTTAATTCAATTTCTGCTTTTTTTCTGTCAGTAATGTCGTGATATACTGACATCTTAGAATCATTGTCTAACAGAATATTATTTATTGTTCTGAATTTATCTCTTAAATTGTCTTTTAAGTCATAAGTAATTATTTTTTCTTTTTTTAATTTTTCAAAAATACACCACTCACACTTTTCGTTTAAATGATATATCGCTTTGTAACATTTTTCATCTTTTTTATCTCCGTTTGTTAAACGTTTCATTGCTTCATTTTGGTAACTTATCTTATAATCGGAAGATGTAATATAAATAGGATCAATAAATGAATCGATTAACTTTTTAAATTTCTCCTCACTTTCAAAAAGCTCTTTGGTTCTTTTTTTTATATCAAATTCTAATTTATTATTAAATTCTTCTAACAGTTTATTTTTCTTTTCAATATCTTTATAAGATTGTTTTAACTTTGTTTTTAAAATAATTTTTTCTAACTCTTGTGATGCTCGTATTGCTGTTATTCTCAGAACTGATTCAATAGTTTTTTTATTTTCTATTTTTCCTTTAAACAGTATCGAAATTAATCCGATAGTATTATTTTCAGAACTTTGTAACGAAATTCCGATGTAGCTGTTTATTTGCATTTTTAATAATAAAAGGTCATCAGGAAATAGTTTTGTGACATTTGAGTCAAAACAGTAAAATTGCCCTTCTAAAACTTTTTTGCAAGGCGTTCCTTCTAATTTGTAATTTATATTTTCTGTTATTCCTGAGGAATTACAAAAAGAAACCGTTTCCGTTATTTCCGGTTCTTTTGATGAGTATTTACCGATTAAAACATAATCAGCATCAAATAACTTAGATAAGAATATTGACAGTGCATTAAGGAAAGCATTTTTTTCGGCACTTATTTTTTGTTCTGAAATAAATTTTAAAGTTCTTTCTATTTTTTGTATTTGATCTTTTTCACAATCCATATTATAGCTGTATATTTTTAATAAACATGTTGTTTAACACCATTATTGCAAAACAACTAATATTTTTTGGATTTCAAACTTTAAACAGAAAAATTTATTATTTCTCTGTGTTATTTGTTTTCGACCGGCATTGCATATTAAGAATATGATGCTAAACTGCACTTTTTCATAATTGTAGATTTTATCTGCATAAATGCAAACATGTAAGAAAATTAAGTAAGCCTATTTTTGAAATTAATTATACAGAAGAATACAAAAAGATTATAAAACAAGAGTTGATTGATAATTATCCGGATAGTGGAAAACTAATTGAAAAACAAGGAAAAGGCACACCACAAGGCGGAGTAATCAGTCCTTTACTTGCCAATTTGTTTCTCCACTATGTTTTGGATAAATGGCTGTCAATAAAGTATCTGCAAATAAGATTTGTGTGTTATGCCGATGATGCGATTATACATTGCAGAACAAAATCCGAAGCCGATGCAGTCTTAAAAGCAATAAATGAAAGAGTTTCAGAATGCAAATTACAATTGCATGAAAAGAAAACAAAGATAGCCTATTGCAAGGATTACAGACGCAAAGAGAAGTTCGAGAATGTAAAGTTTGATTTTCTTGGATTCAGTTTCAAACCGCAAAGACAGAAGATATAGCAGAACTGTTAAATCCGAAAATCAGAGGTTGGATAAATTACTACGGCAAATACAGGAAATGGGAATTAAATCGTACTTTACGCAGACTTCACAGACGTTTAGCGAAATGGTTATTAAATAAATACAAACGTTTAAAGTGGAGTTTCCGAAGAGCATTTAAATTGTTGCATAAGATAAAACTATCTAAACCAACACTATTTGCACATTGGAAAGCCGGATATAATTTATGATTGAATAAGAAGAGCCGTGTGAGGGGAGACTTTCAAGCACGGTTCTGTGAGAGGCTTGCGGTAAAATTCCGCTTGCCTACTTGAGCAAAACAATAAATAGACAAAGCCGTTCGGAATAGCGTCTTCGCTGCTTCGGCAATAAACAGTAGCTTGCAGTTGCTTAAATGCGACAGCATTTATCATGTTCAATTAAGGCTGTACTCGGTTCGGCAAACGGTTTGCATCCGTTGTTATATTGTAAAGTTATTTTTATAATATTTACAAATTTTTCATTATTTTTATCAAAGCAAAACAAACTGCGGTAAAATGCAAAACAAAACATAACACAATACTGCTTCGGAAGTTACAAAAAACAATCGAGGTTGAAACCTCGAAACTTGAAAATACACAATTGAAGGCTCAACTTCTAATTACCTATGCTGTAAAAAAAGAAAAAACTTAACCGATATACAAACTAACAATCGTAAAAACAGCAAAAATAACACTTGCAATTCCGTTCACCGTAAAAAATGATAAGTTTACTTTACTTAAATCATTAGTTTTTACAATAATATGTTGATAAAATAACGAAGAACCGAAAAAGAATGCTCCCGCCCAATACCAAATTCCCAAAAAATCGGCACCTATTATTCCTGCCCAAATAATAAATCCGGCAGTAATGAGATGCAGCAAAATTGAAAGATTTAAAGCATTCTTTTTTCCTATAAAAGCAGGAATTGATTTCAATTTTTCTTTTTTGTCAAATTCCTCGTCTTGAAGGGAATAAATAATGTCAAAACCTGCCGTCCAAAATAATACTGTTAATGAAAATAAAACAGGAAGTAATGAAAATTCACCGGTAACGGCTAAATATGAACCTACCGGAGCCAATGAAAGCCCCAGCCCTAAAACAAAGTGACTTAATGCCGTAAATCTTTTTGTATAACTGTAGCCGAGAACCACAATTAATGCAACCGGAGCAAGCATAAAAACGAACATATTAATAAAAAATGTTGCAATTAAAAACAAAACTGAATTGATAATTACAAACCATAAAGCATATTCGGCTTTTATTTTACCGGAAGGAATTTCTCGAATAACAGTTCTGGGGTTTTTTGCGTCAATTTTTCTGTCTAACCATCGGTTAAAACCCATAGCAGCATTTCTTGCAAAAACCATATCTAATAACACTAAAATTAAAATCTTAATACCTTCATTTGAAAAAAGGTTTGTTTCGGTTGTTTTAACAGCAAGAAAAAAACCGATAATTGCAAAAGGCATTGCAAAAATAGTATGACTGAATTTTACAAGAGATAAGTAATTCTTTATCATCAAAATTTGAGCTTATATCAATTAGTTCACAAAATTAACTTATTTGTTCAATTTTAACTAAAATTTCTTAAATTTGTATTTCTTTTTCAAAACATAAAATATTTGGGTAAGCTAACTGAAATATCTGATAATAACTTAGTTTCTTTATACAAAGAAAACGGCAATAAAGAAATTATCGGCGAGTTATATAAACGCTACACTCAATTTGTGTTTTTGGTTTCCATGAAATATCTAAAAAACGAAGCTGAAAGCAAAGACAGTGTTATGCAAATTTTTGAAAAACTATTTAAAGACTTGCAAAATCATAAAGTAGATAACTTTAAATCATGGCTGTATATGGTTACTCGCAATCATTGTTTAATGTTTTTACGAAAGCAACAAACTATTTTAAAAAACCGACAAGAACTTAAAAAAGATTCAGAGAATTTTATGGAAAATGATATGAATTCTCATCTTATGGGAAATGATATCGAAGAAAAGAAAATTGAAACTATTCAAGATGCTGTTTCTCAATTAAATAAAGAACAGCAAGAATGTGTTAAATTGTTCTATATTGAAGGAAAATCATATTCGGAAATTGAAAAAATTACAAATTACTCGTTAAAAAAAGTAAAGAGTTATATACAAAACGGAAAAAGAAACCTAAAAAACATATTAACAAAAGCAGGAATATCAGCCATAATACTAATTTTTATCTTACTCGCTCAATGAATCCCAATTTCAATAAAATATTCGCCCGAAGTACATGTCTTACTAAAAATGAGATGATTGAGTACGTGTCAGGTAGTTTGTTCATTGAAGACAACCGAAAGGTTGAGATTCATTTAGCTGACTGTGAGGTGTGTAATGATGAAATTGAGGGATTATCAAATATGAAAAATATTGAGAAATTAACTCTTATTATTTCTTCCCTAAATGATAAAATTGATACCCGAATTAACCAAGAAAAATTTAAGATACCTGCAAATTCATCAAATAAATTTAACGTAAAAAGAATATTTTCAATTGCTGCCTCTGTTGCATTGTTGATAACAATAGGTTATGTAATTAATAATTTTGCAGATAAAAGTTCTGACAATCTTGCACAATCAGAATTAATAAACGAGGCTTTGCCGGGAGAAGCTGAATTAACAACAGAATCGGAAGCTATTGACGAACTTAAAGAAACAGAAAGCTCAATTTCAGAAGATGTCAATACCGTTTCAGCGGAAAAGAATGAAGAAACAGTTGATATAACAGCAAGTGAAGATACTTATATCGAACAAACCAACCTGGCAATAACAGATAAAGGGGGAATTGTTGAAGATGCCGAAACTGAATATGTTTATACAGAAGAAACAGTCGGTGAAAATATAAATACAGAAACTGACGAAGTTGTTATTGCTTCATATACTGACAGAAAAAGAAAAGAACAACCGAATGATACTGACGAAAAAGCTGATATAGAAGAAGACAGGTCAAAAAAAGAAAGTGCAAAATCAATGTTCGGTTTCACGAAAAGAGGTATTACATCGGGCAGTAATGAAACAAAACCGGCAGCAGGAATTAATTATCTGAGCATGAGAAACAGCGGTTTATTGTCTTATGATGTTAAAAGCTATGAAGAAGCAATTGAAGAATTTAACAAATACTTAACTTATAAACCGGAAGATTACGAAATTGTTTATAAATCAGGAATGTCTTATTATTACTTGAAAAAATATAATACTGCAGTCACAAGATTTAATAAGATAATTAACGGCGACATAAATAAATATGTTGAAGATGCACAATGGTATAAATCAATAATTCTTATTAATCAAGGAAAAGAAAATGAAGCTTTATCACTTTTAAATCAAATTGTATTTAAAAACGGAAAATACCAAAAACGTGCTTTGGAGGCAATTAACCAAATTGAAAATAAATAACAGGCATATCCTAAGGCGAACAACTGTTTAATCATTTATTTAACTTCAAAAGAAATCAGGTGTTCATGATAATATTCTTTTTCACTTTCTCCTGCTTCGTAGTAGGTGCCTATTTCCCATGTAACTTCTAACAGTTGCCCCTTATATTTTCCATCAATAGGGTCGTTATGATATAATGTTACTGTATCGCCCGCTTCTGTTTCAAAAACACTATATGCATAATCATAATTATCGTCAAATTCGATAAACTTCAGCACATTTGTGTACTTTTCTCCCGGTTTGAGAAGGGTATTATCAGGTGCTATTTTAGAAGAAAATCCATCTTCATCAACTTGTGCCGCACAAAAACTTGCTGATAATAAGGTGATTATGTTTATTAATACAAGTTTTTTCATTGTTCAAGATTTAAGAATTATATTACCAAGTTCTTATTTTTTTTTGAATAATCCAAAAAGTGGCCTCGGAAAATGCAAATAAAGAAATGAAAACCGGCAAAAAAATAATCAATAATTTCTTGCACCGAAAATTGTACTTCCGATTCTTACTATTGTTGAACCTGCTTCAATTGCAATTTCATAATCTCCCGACATCCCCGTTGAAATCTCTGTAAAACTCTCTTTATCAGAAAAATATTTTGCTTTAATATTCTTAAATAAATTCTTTAAAAACTTAAATTCTTTTTTTATTTGCGATTTGTCTTTTGTATAAGTTGCCATTCCCATTAAACCGGAAATTTTTACATTTTGCAATTTGTCAAATTCCGGGTTTTCTAATATTTGCTCAACTTCATCTTTGTTTAAACCGAATTTAGTATCTTCTTCCGCAATGTGTATTTGCAGCAAACAATTTATTGTTCTGTTATTTTTTTTTGCTTCCTCATTAATCTTCTTCAATAACCTTAAACTGTCAACAGCATGGATTAAAGAAACAAACGGAGCTATAAATTTCACTTTATTTCTTTGCAAATGACCTATAAAATGCCATTCGATATCTTTCGGCAATCTTTCATATTTTTCCGTTAAATCTTGAACCTTGTTTTCACCGAAAATTTTATGCCCGATGTTGTATGCCTGCATTATATCTTCATTCGGTTTTGTTTTTGAAACCGCAACAAGTTTCACATTATCAGGTATTTGCGATTTTATTTTTTTAATGTTTGATTGTATGCTCATTATTAACTTGTTTGAACACACAAAACTATAAATAATAAAGTATCATTAAAACTTAATACTTCTAAATTTGAGAATCCTGCAATTTATTTTAATTTTGAGAAAAAAAACATGTCTGAGTTTATTAATAATATTGCTGTAAGAAGAGAAGAATTAATTGCTTTTTCAGTAGGAATAATTAACGGCGGAAAACGAAAAGATTACATAAAACGCTATCAAACAGCAATTGATAATTTAACAGCCGAAGATGTTATTTTTGTTACCGATAAGTTAATTGAAAAATACAATGTTGAAATTGTAAAGGAAAACATCGGTAAAATTTTGAATATTTTTTATGAACCCCTTAAAAAATTGAAAAGAACTGAAATTGAAGGAAACAGCTTTTTATATTTTCTTGAAAAGGAAAACAGAGAAGCCGAAAAGATTTTAAAAAATATTAAAGAACTTCTGAAAAAGATAAATAAAAGCCCGAATGCTTTATCTGAAACAAAAGAACAACTAAAATCATATTTTGTTAAATTTCAGGAATTTGAGAAGCATTACTCTAAAAAAGAAAATATATTTTTCTCGTATTTTGAAAAAAAATACGAAAACCATACTTGTCTAAAAGTAATGTGGGCTTTCCATGATGAAATTCGTGACAGCATAAATAAAAATATTGAAATATTAGAAGGCAAAAAACCTGATTTGAAATTGCTAAACAAAGAAACCGGAAGATTTTTCTTTGCGGTTATTCCTGTTATTTTCAGAGAAGAACATATTTTGCATCCCTTTGCTCTTGAACTTTTCAGCAAAAAAGAATTTAACGAAATGCTGTTGCAAAGTTTTGAAATTGGTTTTGCATTTATAAAAACTCCCGAAAAACCTGATATTATAGTTAAAGAAGAAATACAAACAACTGATTATTCAAAATTAGGAAATCTTTTTGCCGATTTAGAGACAGGAATATTAAGTCATGAGCAAATAAAAATGATGATTAATCATTTGCCGGTTGATATTACTTTTGTTGATGAGGATGATACTGTTCGTTTTTTTTCAAATCCGAAACATCGTTTTTTTACACGTTCAAAAGCAATAATCGGCAGAACGGTTCAAAATTGTCATCCGCACGAAAGTGTTCATATTGTTGATGAAATTGTTGATTCTTTTAAAACCGGAAAAAAAGATAAAGCAAGATTTTGGATTCAAATGAAAGGACGATTTATTTTAATCGAATATTATGCACTAAGAAATAATAAAGGAGAATACAAAGGTACAATTGAAGTAAGTCAGGATATTACCGAATTAAGACAGCTGAAAGGAGAACAACGTTTATTAGATTGGAAGAAATAGTTTGTGAAAAAGACCTCAAAACATATTATAAAAATTCTGGTAATAACTTTTTTGCTGTTTCCAAAAGCAAGTTTTTCTCAAAATACTTTTTTTAACGATTCTCATATCCGAATTAATTATTTGCATGGTTTCTTATTGCCTGAATACGGCTTTGTTTCTTATTTAACAAATAACAATATAACTGCCTTTGAATTTGATGTTTACAAAGAACTTTACGGTAATAAACTTTGGCAAAGAGTTTATAAATATCCTTCAATAGGAATATCTTTTATACACACAAGTTTGGGAAATGATGATGTTTTCGGAAATGCAACTGCCGTAAATCCTTACATCAGATTTAATCTGTTAAATAAGCAAAAAATTAAAATTGAATATAATTTAGGCGTAGGATTAACTTATGTAAGTAAAAAGTTTGATTTTGATTCAAATTATAAAAATATTGCAGTCGGTTCGCATTTTAATATTTGGCTTAATACCGAACTTACTGCTTCATACTTAATTTATAAAAATATTTCATTGACGGCGGGAACGGTTTTTAATCATCTTTCAAATGCAAATTTGGAAGAACCCAATATTGGTCTTAATTTGTGGGATTTTATGCTGGGAATTGATGCTCAGATAGGAAAATCAACTGAGAAAAATGTTGAGCCGGTGCCTGTTTTTAAAGATAAAAACCAATTTGCATTTATTCTTGCCGGAGCAAATAAACATACACGCCGTTTTGCAGAAAAAACATATTTTGCCGCTTCCTTATCTTTCGAATATAAACGAATTTTAGGGCATAAAGTAAGTTTAGGAAGCGGTGCAGATTTATTCTATGATTCTTCCGTACCCGATGAAATGTTTAAAGAAGAAATTACGAATATTAAAGATTTATATAAATACAAAACCGGAATCCATTTTTCGCAAGAATTATTAATCGGGAAACTATCATTAGGAATTCAAGAAGGTTTCTATATTTTGCTGACCGATAAATTAAATCATCACAAAATGTATAACAGAGGAATTATCAGATATAAAATTTCAGATCATTTCTTTGTTAATATGGCAATGAAATCAAATATCGTAGTTTTGGATGTTATGGAAATAGGACTGGGTTATTATTGGAATTAAAATGAAATGTTTTTTGTACATATTGCTCATAATCAGCTTGTTATTTTCTTGCAGGAAAGCAGATGATTGCTTAAGCAATGCAGGAAAAGAAATTGTTGTTGAAAGTTCTCTTAATGAGTTTGATACATTATTCGTAAATGACATTTTTACAATTTATTTAATACAAGATACATTTAATCAAATTCGAATTGAAGGCTATGAAAATTTTGTAAACTCAACAACTTTTGAAGTTAAAGATAATTCGTTGTTTTTGCAAAATGAACATAAATGTAAATTCTCAAAACCGAATAAGAAAGATATTTTTGTTTTTATTACGATTAACGAAATAAGCAGAATTCGTTTAAATGAGGCATCAAAAGTTATATCTGAAACAGAACTTAATAACGACAGTGAAATCGGGCTGATAATAAATTCAAAATATAACGAAGCTGATTTGAATTTAAATTGCAAAACATTTTATTATTGGAATACACATTTAAACGGAGGAAAAATAAATTTAAAAGGCAAGGTTGAGAACTTAAGATTATGGAACACAAGTTTAGGAAGTGTAGATGCAAGCAATCTTTCGGCAAAAAATGTTCTGGTTGATACTGATTCAAAAGCAGATTGTAAAGTTGTCGCAAACAGTAAATTAGATTGTACAATCAAAGGACAAGGAAATGTTTATTATTCCGGAAATCCCGATATAATTATTTTGAATGATACTGTTTCAACAGGTAAGTTAATTTATTCCGAAAAAAAGGATTAATACATCAAATGTTTTTTCGATGAACTTCTCCAACCGGCATCACTTTTATAATCGCTGAACCAAATTTTTATATCTGCATCACTCTTATAATCAACAAAATATACCTTTTTGTCAGCATCACTTTTGTATTTTACGAAAAACCATTTTCCGTCATTGCCCGAAGCATCACTTTTATAACTGCATTTATAAACAACTAAATCAGCATCACTTTTGTAGTCGGTTACATAAACTTTTACGTCAGCATCGCTTTTATAATCACAAGAAAATACTTTTTGTGCATTAATATTTACACCCGAAAAAACAGAAATAAAAATAACGATAATTAAAATTTTAGTTGCTTTCATAATTTTAAAATTTGGTTAATTTATTCCAAAGATAATATTAAAATCCTTCGGTGTGAATAATTTCAACATTAATATTAAAATTTTCTTTTAAAAATAAAGCAGTTTTCTCAGCAAAATAAACAGAACGATGTTGCCCTCCGGTACATCCGAAATTAATTGCTAAATTTTTGAAACTTCTTGATTGGTAGTTTTTTACCGAAGCAGAAACAATTTGCTTTACAGCTTTAAAGAAGTTATGAGTTTCCTGCAAATTTTCTAAAAAGTCAACAAGCTTTTTATCTTTTCCGCAAAGTTTTTTGTATTTTTCAATTCTGCCAGGATTATCAATAAACCTGCAGTCAAAAACATGTCCGCCGCCGTTGCCGGTATTATCATAAGGGATTCCTCTTTTGTATGAAAAACTTTTTACAGTTACTTTTAGTTTGTCATTTTGTTTTATGTTGTTTAATTTTTCAGAAACGGTCAATTCTGTTAAAACTCGTTTTAATTCAGGTAAATTATTAAGTATTTCAACAGTTTTAATAATTTTTTTTAAACTTTTTAATCTCGGAGGAATGCTGTCAATATAATGTTGTTTTTTTTCAAATAAACCTCTGTAACCGTAAGTTCCCATTGCTTGCAATATTCTTATCAAAATATATGCTCGGTATAGTTCTTTGAATTTTTTTCGGTCAATTTTAATTAATTTTTCAACACAATCAATATAATAGTTCAACAATTCAGTTTTGACACCTTTCGGAATATCAGCTTTTGCTTCATACAACATCGAAGCAATATCATATTGCAAAGCACCCTTTCTACCTCCCTGATAATCAATAAAATAAACGTCATTGTCCTTAATCATTATATTTAATGACTTAAAATCACGGTATAGAAAAAAACTTGTGTCGCCGGTCAATAAATACTCTGTTAATTTATTAAAATCATCTTCCAATAATTGCTCGTCAAATTTAACATCCGAAAATTTGAGGAAATTATATTTAAAATAGTTTAAATCCCACATTATTGATTGCTTATCAAAAGCAGCACGAGGATAGCAAATCGAAAAATCTAAATTCTTACTTCCGTTAATTTGAAGTTCGGTAAGTTGTTTTATCGATTTTTTGTACAGATTAATTACTTCTTCAGGAAAAATATCTCCTTTTCTTAACTTTTGTGAAAAATCAAATAAAGATACATCTCCCAAATCTTCTTGTAAATAGATGTGATTATTAAGTTCTTTTGCATATATCTTCGGAACATTAATGCCGTTTTTCAAAAATACTTCTGACATATTTATGAAGGCAATGTTCTCTTTTTTGTCGGTATTGTATGTTGCAATTACCGAACGTTCTTTACTTTTTATTCTGTAGTACAATCTTGAAGAACCTGAAATCGGTAATTTTTTGACAGATGTCGGCAGCTCATTAAATGTATTATTAAATAAATCTTTAATATTTTGTATTGAGTTCTTCTGCATATTTATTTTTTAGAATTCAAAAATACAAAAAAGTATTGCATAAGTTTAAGTAACCGGTGTATATTTTAACACAAGTTTATTTTTTATATATTTGCCTGACTAAAGTTAATTAATATGAATAAACTATTTACTTTTTTATTTGCGGTTTTAGTTTCCGCAAATATTATCGCACAAACAAATGTAAGCGGAAATCAATCGGGAACATGGACAGCAGCAAATTCACCTTACAATGTTACGGGAGAAATAACAGTACTTGCAGGTGAAGTTTTAACAATTGAACCCGGTGTTGAAGTTAATTTTCAAGGATATTATAAGTTTAATATATTCGGGAACTTGCAAGCAATAGGAACCGAAACAGACAGTATATTTTTTACGACGGATAATCAAGCAACAGGCTGGGGAGGAATTAGAGTTGATGTTGCAGATATTAATGACGTTATAAATTTAACTTATTGCAGAATTGAATACGGTAAAAGTGCTGCAACAGATTATCCTGATATTCACGGCGGCGGTTTAGCTTTGTTTAGCTCAGATGCAGTAATTTCTCATTGTGTTTTTGCCGATAATGATGCAACAGGCAATGATAACGGAATGGGAGGTGCAATATATGCGATTAATACCGGAAATCTCAGCGGAGTTTCTGCTACTTCAATCAGCGATACAAAATTTATAAGAAACCATTGCTACGGAGAAGGCGGAGCAATTAAATTTACTTCTGACGGAAATACCGAAATAACAAATTGCGAATTTATCGGAAATGATTGTCTTTACGGCGGCGGAGCAATTTCATTTTATTCTGTTGTAGGCACAAAAATGATTAGATGTCTTTTTGCCGACAACTATACAATGTATTCAAACGGCGGAGCAGTTCATATGCTTGGTTTTAGCAACACTTTATTTTTTAAAAATTGTACAATTACCGGAAATCAGGCTGTAACCGGTGACGGCGGCGGTGTTTATATCGTTAACGGAGTTATTGATTTTGTAAATTGTATTGCATACAATAATTCTGCGATGTACGGAGGAACACAAGGAGATAATATATATGTAACTCCTGACGGTTCAACAGCAACAATAAATTACTGTAACTTAATAATGCCGGAATACGGAAGCTCCGGAGCAAATAATATTAATGTTAATCCTTTATTTGTTGATGCAAATAACGGAAACTTTCATCTTCAAGAAATTTCTGAATGTATTGATGCCGGTACTGATATTGGTTTTTCGTATGAAGGAGATGCTCCGGATATGGGTTGTTTTGAATACGGTGTTCCGAATAATGTAAATAAAAACGATATCTATGATTTTATTGTTTATCCAAACCCGGCAAAAGACTATTTTACAATTCAAAATATAAAAAATGCAGAATACCTATTGCTTTTTGATATTTCCGGTAAAGTTATTTTAAGCCGAGGATTGTTTAAAATGAATAAAGTAAGAATTAACACTTCCGATTTTAAAAGAGGTATTTATTTTATAAATATATTTTTAGAAAACAATAAAATAGAAAGCAATAAAATAGTTTTATCAAAATAGCCTAAATTATATTATTGTGAATTTTTTTAAAATAATTAAAAAATAATTTTGCAGATTAAATAAAAAAGCTCTGAAATTTCAGAGCTTTTTTATTTGACTATGTATTATTTATATTTGTGGACCTGCTGCAACTAACTTTTTTGCGTCTTCACTATCTGTAAAGAATTCAAAATTATCAATAAATCGTTGTCCCAAATCCATTGCTGCTGCATCCCAGTCTTTTGCATCTCTCCATAAATTTCTGGGGTTAAGCAATTTGTTGTCAACATTATTTATTGCTTTCGGAATTGCCAAATTGAATATAGGCAGATTTTCAAATTCTGCATTATCTAATGAGCCGTCAAGAATCGCATTAATAATTGCACGAGTTGACGGAAGGTCAATTCGTTTTCCTGTTCCGTATGCACCGCCTATCCATCCGGTATTTACGAGGTAACCGGTTGCTCCGTTCATTTCCATTTTTCTGATTAATTCTTCTGCATATTTTGTAGGGTCAAGCAATAAGAAAGCAGCACCAAAACAAGCAGAAAATGAAGGAACAGGTTCTGTAATACCTCTTTCAGTACCGGCAACTTTAGCAGTATATCCGCTTATAAAATGATATTTAACTTGGTCAGGTGTTAATTTAGATACAGGAGGTAATACACCGAATGCATCTGCAGTTAAGAAAATAACTTTTTTTGCATGTCCTGCTTTTGAAACAGGTTTAACAATATTATCAATATGATATATCGGGTATGAAACACGTGTATTTTTAGTTTTTGAAGTATCTGCAAAATCAATTACACCGTTTTTATCAAAACCTACATTTTCTAATAAAGCATCTCGTTTAATGGCTTTATAGATATCAGGTTCTTTTTCCGGATCTAAATCAATAGTTTTTGCATAGCAACCGCCTTCAAAGTTAAAAATTCCGTCATCATCCCAACCGTGCTCGTCATCACCGATTAAAGCTCTGTCTGGGTCTGCCGATAAAGTTGTTTTACCTGTTCCGGAAAGCCCGAAGAAAATAGCAGTATTTCCGTCTTTCCCGACATTTGCAGAGCAGTGCATTGCTGCAATTCCTTTAAGAGGAAGATAATAATTCATAACAGAAAAAATTCCTTTTTTCATTTCACCGCCGTACCAGCTTCCGCCGATTACAGCCATTTTTTCTTTTAAGTTAAAAGCTGCATATACATCACTGTTAAGACCTTGTGCTTTCCAGTTAGGATTTGAGGTTTTTGATGAGTTAAAGACAACAAAGTCAGGTTCAAAATTTTCAAGTTCCGATTCTGTAGGGCGTATAAACATATTTTTTACAAAATGTGCTTGCCATGCAACTTCAACAATGAATCTTACTTTTAATCTTGTGTTTTCGTTAGCTCCGGCATATCCGTCTTGAACATATAATTTTTTTCCTGATAATTGTTTGATGCTGGTAGCTTTTAAATCTTCCCAAATTTCAGAAGAAATAGGTTTATTGTCGGAAGCAGGTCTGTGTTCATTTTTCCACCAAATATTACCTTCATTTTCTTCTTCTTTTACAATATATTTATCTTTTGGAGAACGACCCGTAAAAATCCCGGTATCAACCGTAACAGCATCTAGGTTAGTTAGATAACCTTTTTCAAATCCTTCCAACTTATCATCTGTTTCATGTTTAAATAACTCTTCATACGAAATATTGTGGAAAATTTCTTTTACATCATTGATTCCGTATATACTCAAATCTAATTTTGCCATTTTTAATAAGTTTAGTTTATATTTTATTAAATGCAAATTAAAAGAATATCATTTTAATAAATTGAAATATTGACCTATTATAAAACATTTTTGAAGTTGTTATATAATATAGTATAAAAAAAACTCTTTTGTGTCGTGCCGGAATTTTAATAATTTTGTGAAAGAATTGACGTTTATTTTATTAAAATGTAATGGGTTTCATTATGTATTTTAATATGTTTGTTCGAGGTTTTAAATTTTATTATAAATGAAACAATATATCATAATACTGATATTTTTATTATTCGGAATAAATTCTTTTTCACAATACGAACGAAAATATATTCGCTCGGGAAATAAAAATTATAAAAAGGAAGAGTATAATAATTCCGAAGTTGAATATCAGAAAGCATTACTTGAAGACTCATCCTCTTTAGCTGCAAATTTTAATTTAGGCAATGCCTATTATAAGCAGAATAAATTTGATTTAGCTGTGCAAAAGCTTACCGAATCACTTAACTTGTGTGATAATAAAAATGAGAAGGCATCAATTTTCTATAATTTAGGAAACACTAAGTTAAAGCAAGCTCAAAATTTATTAAAACAAGGTAATGCAAAAGAAGTTATGAAAAAAGTTTCAGAAAGTATTGAGGCTTATAAAAATGCTTTACGAAATAATCCTGCCGATAATGATGCAAAGTTTAATATGCAAATTGCAAAAGAAGTTTTAAAACAATTAAAAGAACAACAAAAACAGCAAGAAAACAATCAAGACAGTCAAAATAAGCAACAAAAAGACGAAAAAGAAAACAAAAATCAAGGTAACCAACAAAATAAAGACAGAGACCAAGGTAAAAACAAAGATTCGGATAACGACGGAATTCCCGACAGCAAAGAAAAGAATGAAGATAATTCCGGAAAAAAACAAAATCCCGATACTGATAAAGACGGGAAAAAAGATTTTGAAGACACTGATTCGGACAATGACGGAATACCTGATTCATACGAGGCAGGAGATAATCCTGAAAACCCTAAAGATACAGATAAAGACGGTATTCCGGATTACAGAGATACTGATTCTGATAATGACGGTATTCCGGACAGTAAAGACCCTGATGCAATACCGAAAGCAATGAAAATTTCGGACGAAGATGCCAAACGTTTATTGCAGTATATGCAAGAAAAAGAAAAAGAAACATTAAAAAAAGCTAATTTAAAGAAAGCGAAAGGGACAAAAGTAAAAACTGAAAAAGATTGGTAATTTGTATAAGTGACAATTCGTCAGTATAAAAAAACTTTTTAAATTATTTCGTTTTATGCAATAATTTTAATGATTAAGAAGTTCTGCGGATAAAAAGCAAATTCCCACATTCATTTTTATTTACAGTAGTCATAAATTTAATTTATTGCATACATTTTGTTATTTTACTTTGGCAAAAGTTGTTTAACTTGTAAATTTGTAAAATATGAAGAATTTAATTTTAGTATTGTTTGTAAGTGCAAGTTTTTCTTTAAATGCACAAGTAGAATTTAAAGCAAGTATTTCAAAAGATGCAGTAATAACAGGTGAACCTTTTAAATTAGAGTATAAGATTAATCAAAACTTTGACAACTTTACTTTACCTGACTTTGAAGGCATAGAACTTATTTCAGGTCCGAATACGTCAATGCAGCAAAGTATCAATTTCACAAACGGAGAAATGCAAAAAACAACTTCGGTTACTTATACTTATTTTTTAAAAGCAACAGAACCCGGCATACAAACTATTCAACCGGCAGAAGTTAAAATCAATGGCGAATATTTTTATTCAAATTCTGTTGATGTGATTGTTGTTGAAGGCAATTACCATAATCCGAAAGAAGACAAAGGTAAAAATATTAAAGGAACATCAAGGTTATAGTTAGTGATATATTAGTTATGAAGAGAATATTGTTATATGTTTTTTTATTTGTCTTTATTGCATCTTGCGAATACGAAGTAAGCATTGAAAGCAATTCTTCCGGAGAAAATATTTCGAAACCCGATACTGATAAGCAAGAAATAAAAACTGATATAAAATTTACGGCAGAAGCAGAAAAGATAGTTGAAGGCGGTGAGGTTTTTCAAGTGACATATTCAGTAAATGCAAATGTAAGTAACTTCTCTCCGCCAAATTTTAAGAATTTTGATGTATTAGCCGGTCCTTTTACTTCATCGTCTTCCTCTACGCAAATAATAAACGGAAAGAGAAGCAGTAAGGTTTCAAATTCATATATTTATAATATCTCGGCACAAACCCCGGGAACATATACAATTTCGGCTGCTGAAGTTAGGGTAGGAGGAAATACCTATAAGTCAAATACACTTGAAATTAAGGTAATAGGTGAAGCAAAGCAGAATAAAACAAATAACTCAAATAATAATAAAAGGCAAATATCAAATAAAGATATTTTTTTAAGTACTGAATACAGCAGCACTAATGTTTACAAAGGAGAATATATAATAGCAACAACAAAAATTTACACAATAAAAGATTTTCAAAATGTATCCGAAATAAAATTCCCTGATTATAACGGGTTTTGGTCAGAAGTACTGAAAGCACCGCGACAATTAAATTTTAAAAATGAATTGATTAACGGAAAAAAATATAAATCGGCATTGTTGAAACAAACATTATTGTTTGCCCAAAAACCGGGTAATTATACTGTTTCTCCTTATGAAATTGAATTGCAAATTAAGAAAAAAGACGGAAAAACAAGAGATTTCTTCGGAAAAATTGTTGACAACTATAAGCTGATTAATAAAAAGTTAAGTACAGGAAAACAAACTATTACTGTAAAACCTTTGCCGCAACCAGTACCTGATAATTTTTCGGGAATTACCGGAAAAAATATCAAAATAGAAGTTAATATCGACAATAACAACATAAAAACCGATGAAAGTGCAAATTTACAAATATCTGTTTCAGGAAACGGAAATTTATATTTACTGAATGAACTGAAATTAGAACTACCCGAAGGAATTAAACATTTTAAACCGCAGGTTGAGAAAACAGAAAAATATACCGAAAAAGGAGCATATTCCGAAAAACAATTTAATTATATTATTGTCGGTAATAAAACAGGAACTTATTCATTGCCGGCATTTAATTTTGTATATTTCGATACGAAATCGGAAACTTATAAAACAGTTTCAGGAAAAGAAATTAAATTAAATGTTGAAAAAGGTTCAGGATACATTTCTCCGGAAGATTTAGATAAGAACAAATTAAGTAAAGATATAAGACATATTAAAACTGAGAATCCTAATTTTCTTAAAATTAATTCAACATTCGGCGGTTCGTTTTTGTATTACTTATTGTTTGTGATTTTATTATCTGTATTTTTTATCTTTTTACTTATACGAAAAAAATATATTGCTGCAAACAGCGATATTATTAAAGTAAAAAAGAAAAAAGCCGGTAAAGTTTCTCAAAAACGACTTAAAACAGCTTATAAATTTATGAATGAAAATAACGAACAAGCGTTCTATAAAGAAATTTTAACAGGTATTTGGGGATATTTAAGTGATAAAATGTCTGTAAATGCTGATTCATTAACTAATGAAAGCATTCAAAAACTTTTGAAAAAAAGAAATGTTTCTGATGAAACAATAAGCAAAATGATGAATGTTATAGAAATTTGCGGATATGCACAATACGGACCGTCAGGAGACGAAGGAAAACCTGAAAAAATATATGAAGATACAGCAAAAATTATTAACGATTTAGAAGCATCTTTATAAACTTTTAATACATGAAAAAAATCCTAAACATAATTGTTGTTATTGTTTCTTTTTCTACTGTCTCATTGTCAGGCAATTATGAGCAAAAATTTAAAGAGGCAAATAATTTATATTCACAAAATAAATTTGAAGAAGCATTAAGTTTATATAATGAAATTATTTCCGGAGGCTTTGAATCTGCAGATTTATATTACAATGCGGCAAATACATCATACCGTTTAAACAGAGTAGGAGAGAGTATCTATTTTTACGAAAAAGCATTGCAATTAAATCCGAATAATGAAGATTATAGATACAACCTCGAATTAGCCGAATTAAGAGTAAAGAATATTCCGAATGTTTTACCGAAAACGGCAATAATTACCTTTTTTGATGAATTGGTTTATTCTGCATCTGTAAAATTCTGGGCTAAGCTCAGTATCGGATTGTTTGTTTTGTTTTTGCTGCTGTTTTTTTTATACATCAAATCGCAGCATTCTCGACAAAAGAAAATAATGTTTTTAGGCTCTGTTATCATTTTATTCTTTTCTTTGCTTGCTGTATTTTTTACACAATATCAAAGTTCCGCTTTAAAATCAGATTCAACGGCAATTGTTATTATAAAAGAGTTTCAAGCAAAAAGTTCCCCCGATAATTCGGCAACAGAGTTATTTCCGATTTTTGAAGGTTATAAAGTTGAAATTGAGGATAGTTCTGATGATTGGCTTGAAATTAAATTGACCGACGGCAAAAAAGCATGGATAAAAGAAGAAAACATTAAACGATTATAATAACTGAAATATAATGAACAAAACAAAACTTGCCAGAATCTTTATGTTGATATTCGGAGTTATATTCCTTACAGCAGGCATTATTACTTTTCTTGCCAAAATAGATATGACTAATAATTTCGGCTTTTTTCTTACCGGAGGATTATTGGTATTTCTCGGTTTAACTTGGAAGAAAAATAAAGAGTAAATATATGACTCTGCAACACAAAATTACCGATTTCCTTCCTACAACAAAAAAAGAACTTAAAGCTTTTGATTGGGACGAACTTGACGTAATCATTTTCTCCGGAGATGCTTATGTCGATCATCCGGCATTCGGAGCAGCTGTTATCGGCAGAGTAATTCAAAATGCAGGTTTGCGTGTTGCAATTGTTTCGCAACCGAACTGGAGAGATGATTTGCGAGATTTTAAGAAGCTTGGAGCTCCGCGTCTGTTTTTCGGTGTAACAGCCGGAAATATGGACAGCATGATTAATCATTACACCGCAAACAAACGCCTGCGTTCAAATGATGCTTACACGGTTGACGGTAAAGCCGGACAAAGACCCGATTATGCCGTAACGGTTTATACAAAAATACTTAAAGAATTATATCCTGATACACCTGTTGTTATCGGCGGCATTGAAGCATCTTTAAGGCGATTAACACATTACGATTATTGGTCTGACAAACTTAAACCTTCGGTTCTTATTGAAAGCGGTGCCGATTTATTGGTTTACGGAAACGGTGAAAAATCAATTGCCGAAATTGCCCGCTTGGCTGCAAAAGGAGTTCCTGTTTCAAATATGAAAAATATCCCTCAAACAACTTATTTGACAGGTTATGAATTAAATACAAAAAAGAAAGAAACCAAACATCCTGCTTTATTCTTGCACAGTCACGAAGATTGTTTGAAAGATAAAAAAAAGTTTGCCGAAAATTTTAAACAAATTGAAATTCAGTCAAATCAAATTCACGCAAAAATCTTAAAACAAAAAACAGGAAAATTTTATGTGAATGTCAATCCGCCGCATCCGCTTACAAGCGAAAAAGAATTAGACGGTTTTTACGGTTTGCCTTATACCCGACTTCCGCATCCGAAATATAAAAATAAAGGAAATATTCCGGCTTATGAAATGATTAAATTTTCGATAAATATGCATCGGGGTTGTTTCGGAGCTTGCAGTTTTTGTACTATTTCGGCACATCAGGGAAAGTTTGTTTCAAGTCGTTCCGAAAAATCAATTTTGAAAGAAGTTGATGAAATAACTAAAATGCCCGATTTCAGAGGTACGATAAGTGATTTGGGCGGACCTTCGGCAAATATGTATAAAATGCAGGGCAAAGATTTGAAGATTTGCGAAAAATGTAAACGTCCTTCCTGCATTTTTCCCGATATTTGCTTTAACCTTAATACCGACCATTCGGCTTTAACCGAAATTTACAAAAAAACTCGTAAGCATCCGAAAATAAAACATGCTTTTATAGGAAGCGGCATTCGTTACGATATGCTTTTTAATAAACAAGGTAAAATAGTAGGCGATAAAGCGGAATATACAAAAGAATTGATAAAATATCATGTTTCCGGAAGGTTAAAAGTAGCTCCGGAACATACCGAAGATAAGGTGCTGAAAATAATGAGAAAACCATCTTTTGATTTGTTTTATAAGTTCAAAAAATATTTTGAGGAAATTAATCGTGAGCAAAAAATGAATCAGCAAATAATTCCGTATTTTATTTCAAGCCATCCCGGAAGCAAAGATTCGGATATGGCGGAACTTGCCGGTAAAACAAAAAAACTTGATTTTAAATTGGAACAGGTACAAGATTTAACTCCTACCCCTATGACGGTTGCCGCAGTAATTTATTATTCAGGTTATCATCCTTACACGCTTGAAAAGGTTTACACCGCACGCAGTAAAGAGCAAAAACTTACCCAGAGGATGTTCTTCTTTTGGTATAAAAAAGAATATCGACAAAAAATAAAAGATAAACTTCTGAAAATGAAGCGGAAAGATTTAGTTAAGAAGTTGTTTTCGTGAAGTTAACTACTTTATGCTGTCACAATCAAACCCAACATCACTTACTTTATATTTTGTTCCGCAATCATGTGAAAAATGCCACCATTCAGAATTTATACCGATAAAATGATGTTTTTGCATAATTGTTCTTAATAACATTCTGTTTTGAAAAATTGTATCATTAAATCCTCTGTAGAAAGTACGTCCTTTCATGCTTAAATCATCATGATCGGTTCCCATATCAATGTCATTCCCCTCTAAATCCGTTAAACTCAAATCTATTGCACTGCCTCTGTTATGTCGAGAGCCTGTTGCCGGATTTGCGACCAAGCCCACAATCGGAATTTTTTCCCACATAATTTTTTGAACTGATAACGGTCTGTAGCAATCAAATAATTTTATTTTATAACCTAATGATTTGAATTCGGATTGCACCCGCAATAAATCTTTCAAAACTTCATATCTCAACAAACATTTTGCACAAGGGTATAAAATTGTATCAAGAAAATTGTCGGCTGTTGCATATCTTATGTCGAGAATAAACTCATCCGTAAATAAAGTAACATCAACTAAATCAATATCTTCAAAAGGTGCAGTTAATGTGTCTAAAAAAACGGGTTCCGGCTCGGGAACATCAAACTTAACGAAAGTATCTTTGTTTAAAACTTTTTGTGCGAGCAGTTTATTATCTTGTTCCGTTTGTGTATTATTGCATGCCGAAAAAAGTATTACAAATGTTGAAAATAAAAGGAGGATGTAATATTTTATATTCATAATACGAAGAGTAAACAAAATATAAAAGTAAGAAATAAATATGAAATGAAGATACCTTATTATATATACCTTATATTAATTATGTTTTTAATCAGCTGTTCTCCCGATAAAAAGGAAGCAACGCAAAACAATTCACTAAACATAATTAATAATAAATATGCCGAATTATTCAAAATTCAGGAAGAGGAAGGCATTAAGTTTTTAACAATTTTTGACAAATCAGGAAATAAAAAAGAAGAGTATGTCTTGATTCCGAAAGCACAAAAAATACCGGATTCTTTAAAACAAAACAATATAATAAGAACTCCGGTTGAAGTTGTAGTGTGCCTTTCAACAACGCATATTGCTTTTTTGGACATTTTGGAGCAAACAAATAAGATTAAAGCAGTATCAGGCAGTCAATATATTTATAATGGGAGTGTTAGAGAAGGAATAGAAAGCAATAAAATAAAAGATGTAGGTTATGAAAATTTGCTTGATTTTGAAACATTATTAAGTTTAAAACCTGATATGGTAACGGTTTATGATATTAACGGAAGCATTTCTCCTACGATTAATAAACTTAAGAAATTTAATATCCCGGTTGTTCAAATCAATGAATATTTAGAATCATCGTTATTAGGACAAGCTGAATGGATAAAGTTTTTTGCTGAATTTTTCAATAAAAGAGAACTTGCAAAAACACGATTTAATAAAATATCAAAATCATATAATCAAATGAAAAACTTAACAGATACAATAAAAAATACCCCGACTGTTTTAGTAAATATGCCTTGGAAAGGAACATGGTATATTCCCGGCGGCAAATCAAATATTGCACAACTTGTAAAAGATGCGGGCGGCAATTATTTATGGTCAGAAACAAAAGAAAAACATAACATACCTCTAAATATTGAAGATGTGTATCTGAAAGCAAATCGGGCAGATGTGTGGTTGAATACCGGGCAGGCAAATTCAATAAATAATGTAATTGAAACAGACAAAAGGTTGAATGAGTTTAAAGCAATTCAAACAAATTCAGTTTATAACAGAAACAAACGATTAAACAAATCGGGAGGAAATGATTATATGGAATCCGGCACCGTAAGACCCGATTTAATTTTAAAAGATTTAATTAAAATTTTACATCCGGAACTTTTGCCCGAGCATAACCTTTTTTACTATACAAAATTGCAATAAAAATAGTTAGATTTATTCTAATAATTTATATTTGTAAGCTAAATTAAAATTAAAAAAAACAATTCAAAAAAATATAGAACTATGGCAATGACAATAATCGAAAAAATCATCGCAAATCATTCAAAATATGATACCGTTAAACCCGGTGATATCGTTGATATTGAAATTGATGTAAGAGCTGCCAGAGATTTCGGCGGACCCAATGTAGTAAAGCATTTTCAAGAACATAATTTAACACTTGATGATGCAAGTAAAACATTCTTTACATTTGATACTAACCCTACGGGTTCAGACCAAAAATATGCCGTAAATCAGCATATTTGCAGAACTTTTGCCAGAAATACCGGTATTAAAGTTTTCGATATTAACAACGGTATCGGAACGCATGCTCTTATTGAAGAAGGCTTGGTTTATCCCGGTTCAACAATAGTAACAACCGATTCGCATGCCAATATTATGGGTGCGGTAGGTGCATTCGGACAAGGAATGGGCGATAAAGACATTGCCGTTGCATTTAATAAAGGCAGCGTTTGGTTTAAAGTTCCTCAATCAGTAAAAATTAATCTTGTCGGAAAACGTCCCGTAAATATTACCGCAAAAGATATAGTTCTGAATTTACTTGATAAATTCGGTGCAAATTCTTTACTGCAATATTCGGTTGAAATGTACGGCGAAGAAGCTGAAAAACTCACTCTTGACGAAAGAATTACCATAGCATCAATGGGAACAGAAATGGGAACAATTATTATTTTGTTTCCGCCGAGTAAAGAAATACTTGATTACAGTTCGGAACGTGCAGGCAAAAAGATAGAAGGAGTCTATGCTGATGAAGATGCTCATTATGAGGAAGTTCACGACATTGACATTTCAAAATTCGTTAATATGGTTTCACTTCCGGGTAAACCGCACGGAACCGTAAATATTATCGAAGCACATAAAACTAAAATTGATTCCGGCTTTATAGGGTCATGCACAAACGGTCGTATGGAAGATATGCGAGCAGTTGCCGAAGTTCTTAAAGGCAGAAAAGTTGCTCCGGGCGTTGTTCTTAAAATTGTTCCTTCAACCGATGCAATTTGGCAACAATGTTTAGATGAAGGTATAATTAAAATTTTTAAAGAAGCAGGTGCATTAGTTTCAAATGCCGGATGTGCCGGATGTGCCGCCGGACAAGTAGGTCAAAACGGACCGGGAGAAATTACTATCAGTACGGGAAACCGAAATTTTCCCGGCAAGCAAGGGAAAGGAGAGGTTTACTTATCATCCCCCGAAACAGTTGCAGCTTCGGCAATAGCCGGATATATTACAACAATTAATGCAATACCCGATGAACCTGCAATTTTTACACCGCAAGAAATTGATGCAAAGATTGAAAATGCAAAAAAAGAACAATCACAATCAGATGATAAACAGACTGTTGTAGAAGGCAGAGTTTGGTACATACAAGAAGATGATATTGACACAGACATGATTTTTCATAACCGATACCTTGCAATTACCGATATTAATGAAATGGGACAATATGCTTTCGATAACTTAAAAGGTTATGAAGATTTTGCAAAACAAGCAAAACCGGGAGATATTGTTGTTGTTAATAAAAATTTCGGTGCGGGGAGTTCACGTCAACAAGCTGTTGATTGCTTTAAAGCATTGGGCGTACAAGCAATTGTTGCCGAAAGTTACGGAGCAATTTACGAACGAAATGCAATCAATGCAGCATTCCCTATTGTAATATATAAAACTTTGGAAGGATTAGATTTGGAACATTTCGATACGGTCAAAATTAACTTTGAAACCGGAGAAATGACAAATATTTCAAAAAATAAAAGCATACAAGCAGAACCTTTTTCAGATGTTCAGTTAGAGATTTATCAGAATGGAGGATTATTTTAAACAGGAACACGGATTGTACGGAATTAAATGGTATGAGTTTCAATTATTAAATTATTTGAAAGCAACAGAAATAGAAGTCGGATTACTGCTCGGTTTTTGAAAAGAAGCAAAATTTAAACGGAAAATCTTTACAAATGACAGAAAATCAGGACATTTAAAATCCGTGTAAATCAGGTTTCTGCGTATTCAAAAAAACAGAAAATAAATTATTTAATTAAACATCAAATATTATCTTTGCACATCAAGAAAAAACTATAATTAAAAATTAAGAAATGAAGAAATATTTTTTAGGATTAGGAGTAACAGCATTAATGTTCGGAAGTTTATTGTTTACAAATTGTGATAAAGGAGAAAGTAACAATAACCAACCTGCAAATGATAATTTGTTTAAAATAGCTTATGTAATGACAGATACCTTGTCGGAAGCATACGAATATTTTAACGACTTACAATCATCTCTTCTTATTGAAAGACAAGAAAAAGAAGCAGAATTAAGCAACAGATACCAAGTATTGCAAAATAAGTTCTTGAAAATTCAAAGAGATGTTCAAAATCGTATGATGACCCCGACAACCGGACAAAAGAAGCAAGAGCAATTAGCTTTACAGCAACAAAAATTGCAACAAGACCAACAAATGTATGAAATGGAGATAATGGAAAAAAGCCAAAAAATGACTTTGCAAATACTTGACAGTATTCAAAACTATCTTTCAATCTACAATAAAGAACATAATTATAACATGATTATTACAAGTGATACTTTGGGGTCTCAAATTTTATATGCCGATAAAGAATTTGACATTACAAAAGATGTAATTGACGGTTTAAATAAAAGATACAGAGCATCACTGGGTAAAAGTGAAGTTGAAGAAGGAACGGAATAAAACTAATTATAAGTAATGAAAAAATCCGGCTTTATGTCGGATTTTTTTGTGTATATTACGAACCAAAAACCAATATTTTGGCATTTGCAAACACATATTTTAAAAGGTTTCAGGCAAAAGATGCTGTAATTAACGAACTTCCGCAAAAAGATTTGTTTTTATCAATTGTAATTCCTGTTTTTGATGAGCCGAATTTATGCAGGTCTTTGCAATCTTTAAAAGATTGTTTAATGCCTGAAAAAAGCATTGAAGTTATTGTTGTAATAAATTCTTCCGAAAATAGCCCTAAGCATATAATTGACTTAAACAGAAAGATATACAAAAAAGCAAAAGTATTTGCGGAACAAAACAGCAATCAAAAAATTAAATTTCATATTCTTAATTTTGAGAAACTTCCTAAAAAGTTTGCAGGTGTCGGATTAGCACGAAAAATAGGAATGGATGAGGCTTTGCACAGATTTAATAAATTGGAAAAATCGGATGGGTTAATTGCCGGTTTTGATGCAGATGCTTTAGTTGAAGAAAATTATTTTACGGAAATTGAGAATTACTTCAAGCAAAACCCTAAAATAAATGCTGCATCAATAGATTTTCAACATCCCGTTTCAGGAAATGATTTTTCGGAAGATATTTACAGAAACATTATACAATATGAACTTCATTTACGATATTTTATTGAAGCTTTAAGATTTGCAAACTTCCCTTTTGCCTATCACACAATAGGTTCGAGCTTTGCAGTTAGAGCCGATGTTTATGCAAAGCAGGGCGGAATGAACAGACGCAAAGCAGGCGAGGACTTTTATTTTCTGCAAAAAATTATTCAACTCGGTAATTACGGCGAAATAAATACGACAAAAGTAATTCCCTCTCCCCGAATTTCTGACAGGGTACCTTTCGGAACAGGTGCGGCTGTTAAAAAAATGATTGAAAATAACGAAACAACTTATTTGACATATTCTTTTGAGCTTTTTGAAATGATTAAACAATTTTTTATTGAAAAGAATTCTTTTTATCTTAAATATTCATTAAAAAAAGTTCCTGAAACTATCTCAGAGTTTTTAAAAATTAATAAATTTGAAGAAGATTTGAAAAAAATCAAAAAAGAAAGTCCGAATATAAATACATTTCAAAAAAAGTTTTTTGAATGGTTTAATGCTTTCAGGGTAATTAAGTTTTTAAATTTCGCACATGAAAAATATTATAAAAAGCAATGCGTAAAAAATGAAAGTATTAAATTATTAAAAATATATCATCCTGAAATAAAAGTTGATAACAACAATACAAAATTATTAAATATTTACAGAAAAATCCAAATCCATAAAAATGAAGAGTTATAAAGTTTTAATCACAAGTTTATTCTTGCTTTTTTCAATATTTATTCAAGCACAGGAGAATTCAACAACAGAAAAATCATTACTTTGGGAAATTTCCGGGAACGGTCTTGAAACTCCGTCATATATATTCGGAACAATACATCTTATCCCTGTTGAAGATTATTTTTTTACGGATGTTATGAAAGAAAAACTCCTGAGCTGCAAAACATTAGCATTAGAGATAGATATTAATATGTCTTTGGCGGATAAAATTGATATGGCAAAAAAAATAATGTTACCCGACGGAAAACGATTATCCGATTTTCTTACCGAAGAACAATATCAAGAATATTCTGCATATATTTTAGATTCATTAAAAATCAAAGAATCAAAATTTAAACAAATGAATATGCTGAAACCGATTTTTGCATCTTCAATAATTTTAGTAGAACTTCTCGGAAAAACAAAAACTTATGAGGAAGAACTTAATAAACTTGCAAAAAAGAAAGAACTAAATGTAATAGGTTTGGAAACAGCAGATTATCAGTTATGTATATTGAACGGAATTAGTTTAGAAAAGCAAATTGAAATGATATTTAAAGACGGTCTAAGCGGAAATCCGACAGAAGAGTTTCAAGAAATATTAGATGTTTATAAAGAACAAGATTTAGAAAAAATGAATGAACTTTTTAAAGCTGATGAAAGTTTGGCAGAATTCGGAGATGATTTATTGGTAAACAGAAATAAAAATTGGATTCCTGTTATGGAAAAACAAATGAAAAAAAACAGTATCTTTGTTGCTGTCGGTGCTGCTCATTTGCCGGGAGAAACCGGAGTTTTGAACTTATTAAGAAATAAAGGCTACACAATTACTGCAACTGACATTAAAAAATAGTAAAAAAAACTCTATGATTGAAATAAACTTGAAATTACTAAAACAGAAATTTCCTCAATTTGAAAAAAAAATGCTAAAGGAAATGCTCTCTTCCGGAATTGTAAAAGAAATTCCCGAAGCAGTAGAAGTTATCAGGCACGGTCAATATTTAAAGATGCTGCCGGTTGTGCTGGACGGTGTTGTTAAAGTTTACAGCCAATATGAAGATAAAGAATTTTTGCTTTATTATATCAAATCGCAAGAGAGTTGTATAATGTCAATGTCTGCCGTTTTGCATAACAGTCCGAGCCGTATATTTGCCGTAACCGGTACCGATACTGTTTTAATGATGTTCCCGGTTGATAAGGTAAAGAAGTGGGTAAAAACCAGTCCGGCATTTAATTCATTGTTTTATAATTTGTATGATGACAGATATTCAGACCTTATTAACACCTTAAACCAAGTTTTGTTTGAGAAACTTGATAAAAGATTATATGAATATCTACAGGAAAAATCAAAAGTTTCCGGCTTAAAAAAGATTAATATTACGCATAAAGTAATTGCAACAGAACTCGGAACTGCAAGAGAAGTTGTAAGCAGGATATTAAAAAAACTAGAAAATAACAAACAAATTATTCAAGGCAAAGGAAATATTGAACTTTTATACTAATTTATTTCAGCACTTACCCTGAATTGTAAAACACTGATTTAGAGTGTTGAACCCATCTCTGTCTTTTTTGTATTTTAGGATTCTGCCACATTTTTATACTATCCCAAAAATATTTTTAATTATTTTTCGTTTTTGTGACATTAGTTACAGAACATTGTTATAAAACATATTATATTTGTAAGTAATTAATGACAAATAATAATTAGTAGATTTGTTCATACTTCGTTCATTGCTGTTGACTCCCGAGTTTTTTAGAGTTCCTTGGGAGTCCGGCAATGACATTAAATCCTTATTTCATATTCCCGTTTTCTAATTTAAAATCAATTTAAAATGCTAAACAGTATAATCAATAAATATTTAAAAAATATTTTGTATATTGTTGCGTTATTAATTTTTACAAATAATAAAGTAACATCACAAGAACAACTGAAAACTGGCTCAAAAGCCCCTGAAATAAAAGCAATTGATCATGATAACAACACTTTTGTTCTGAGAGAAAAGTTAAAAGAAGGACCTGTTGTTCTTTTATTTTACAGAGGAGAGTGGTGTAAATATTGTAATTTGTATATGCACGATCTTGCAGATTCATTGTCTTTTGTCACAGATATGGGAGCTAATGTTGTTGCAATTACACCTGAAAGTAATGAATACATTGACATAACTATTGAAAAATCAAAAGCAACATTCAGCATTATTTATGATGAAGAGCACAAAATAATGGATGATTATAAAGTTACATGGCATGTCAGTAAATTTGCTAATTTTTTCTATAAATTAAGCGGAAAAAATTTAAATAAAGCAAATAATAATTCTGACAGAGCATTGCCGGTGCCTGCAACATACATTATAGATAAAGACGGAACAATAAAAGGTGGTTATTTTAATGAAAATTACACAAAACGAATGCCTGTAAGTGAAATAATAAAAGTGTTGAAAACTATATAACAAAATGTCGGTAAATTATAAAGAAACATTAGAAAAATTATTTGATATTATTATTAATTATATAGATGATAACTTTAAAAAAAATAATAAAGCAATAATTGAATACAGAACCCCTTCCGAATTAAAAAAAGAACTTTCTTTTAAAATTAAGAAAGCCGGTATTTCAGATAAAGAACTTTTAGATGAAGTTAATAACTATCTGAAATACAGTGTCAAAACGGGCGACAAACAATTTTTTAATCAACTTTATTCAGGCTTTAATATTCCCGGTTTTATAGGAGAAATAATTACAGCATTAACAAACACTTCAATGTACACTTTTGAAGTTGCTCCTGTTGCTACATTAATCGAAAAAGAACTTATCAATAAGATGTGCAATATTGTAGGGTTTAAAAACGGCTCCGGAATTTTTGTTACCGGAGGAAGCAACGCAAACCTTATTGCAATGTTTTCTGCCAGAAATAAAATATTTCAAGATGGAAAGACAAAAGGAATGTATAATGCAAAAATATTAACTGCATTTGTTTCGGATCAAGCACATTATTCTTTCGGAACAGCAGCAAATCTTCTCGGAATAGGTTCAAACAATCTTATTAAAATTAAATCTGACGAAAACGGAAAAATGATTCCGCAAGAGTTGGAAAAAGAGATTATTAAATCATTACAAAAGGGAGATTTACCGTTTTTTATTGCAGCAACAGCCGGCACTACCATGCTCGGAGCATTTGATGATTTCGGAAAAATAAATGAAATTTCAAAAAAATATAATTGCCGGTTTCATATTGACGGTTCATTCGGAGGTTCAATTCTTTTAAGTAAAAGCAAAAAACACTTATTTAAAAATGCCCAATTTGCTGATTCATTTGCCTGGGATCAGCATAAATTAATGAACGTACCTTTAGCTTCGTCAGTAATTCTTTTTAACGAAAATAATGTTCTCAAAAATAATTTAACAAAGCTCAAAACTGACTATATTTTTCATGAAAACGAAGAAGATAATTGTGATTTAGGCGAAAGTTCAATTCAATGCGGCAGAAGAAACGACAGTTTAAAACTTTGGCTTGCTTGGAAATATTTCGGAGATTCTGGTTATGAAAAACGAATTAATAACTTATTCAAATCGGTTGAATATCTGAAAATAAAAATAATTGAGCATAAAAATTTTGAATTATATGCAGAAGTGCAAACATTAACCGTATGTTTCAGGTATAATCCCGGTAAAGAGTATGATTTAAATGCCCTTAACTTAAAAATCAGAGAAGATCTTCGTAAAAGCGGAAAGTCTATGGTAAATTACGGTTATATTAATAATCAATTGATTATAAGGTTTGTTGCTGCAAATGCCGATATTGAAAATAATGATATTGATACTTTCTTTAACAATTTCTTAGAAATTGCTCAAACAGTTACAAAAAACATAAACAATAAAAATGCAGACAGATTCAGTAATAATAATGGCATGGCCCCAAACTCCCGCTAAAGCTATCGGTATGTGGTATGATGCCGTTACTGAATTGTTCGGCTTCTTAAAAAACGGATATTACAAAGCAGGACATGCAGCAGCAGTTTTAGTTAATCATTCAACAAAAGAACTTCATTACTTCGATTTCGGACGTTACCATATGCCCAAAGAATATGGCAGAGCAAGAAATAAAGAAACAGACCCTTTACTTAAAATTAAAACAGAACTTCTATTGTCTGATAAAAATGAAATTTTGAACATTGATAAAATTTTAACAGAATTAAATAATAATAATGCTTGTCACGGAGAAGGACCTTTATACGCTTCAATATTGGAAAATGTAGATTTTAATTCTGCTTTTAAGTATGCAAAATCAATTCAAAACAAAGACGCAGTCCCTTACGGACCGTATGAAAAAAAAGGTACAAACTGTTCTCGGTTTATTACGTCAATTGCAAAAAAATCAAACCCCGCAAGAAAAATTAGATTCAGATTATCAACTTCGTTATTGTTGACACCTCTTACAAAAGCAAATGTTTTTGCATCTTCCGATATTTATTATAAAGTTGTAAATAAAAATGTTGCAAAACACAAATTAACATATAAAGACCAGTTAAAAAATTTTATGCTTCCGTATATCATAAAAAGCATAGATGAAACAGAAAAACAGGATATTCAAAACATTCAACTTCCGGTAAATACTTCCAAAGCATTATATTGCTTAAACAGAAAAAAATGATTACTCCTCCGGATAATATACCTGCAAACAGCAAATTCCTTGAAGGAGTAGGAGAGAGTGCCTGGTTTAATATCAAAGCAACAAGCAAAAAAAATGAATTTATAATTAGTCGCTACACAACAGAAGGTACTTTAGAATGTTCAAACACCTTCATTATCCAAACTCCAGGGTTTGACATTTCAAAACAATATGAGTTTACTTATGTATCTCATTGTACAAAATGTACCTTGTTACAGAATAATAAACGGCATATCTTGTTAAAAATAAGGAAGATATAAAACAGCCTGCTTCTTTAAATCGGTAATAATCACATAATTAGTTTCTTATGAAAAGAAATTTAATGTTGATGCAACTTTTTTGCCGAAAAACATATCATATTATTAGTGATATTATAATTATTATTACTATTTTTACCTACTTTTTTCTTATTAAAATAATTGGATGTATGGGTAATTTAAACAAATTTTTACAACAGCTGTCATTAATTTTCTTATTATTAGGTGTATATAATATTGTATTTTCTCAAACAATAGTGTATCAAGATTTTGAAGGAGGTGCCGATAACTGGAATTATTCAGAATCTCCGGTTGCTTATAATGTGTCCGGAGATATTTGGGACATAGTATCATCATTAAACTCTGTTAATCCTTCAAGTAATAGTGCGATGTGGGGTATGCAAGATTTAGATAATGCAAGCGGTGGCGGAACTTTTGACCATACTCTTACATTTGCTTCTGTAGATGTAAGTACCGTAATAGGAGCACAAATTTCATTTGACTACTATACATTCGGATTTGAAATAGGTGACTATTTAAAATATGAAATTTTTGAAGACGGAGTAGGACAAGGGCAAATCCGGTTAGATCAAAATACCCAAGAATGGAGAACTATAACATATAATGTACCGGATGTTGTTAATAGTGTTTACATTGTACTGATCGGTTATATGGATACAGGTTCCGATTACGGAATGTTTGACAATGTTAAAATCAGTGGTACAACAAGCGGAAGTCCGTTAGTTGCTGTTTCGCAAACAACTTTTAATTTTGATAATGTTTATACAGGAACTTTTAATTCTGAGCCGGTGCAATATACTGTAAGAGGTGCAAATTTAAGTGCTGATATTGTAATCACAGCTCCTGCCGGATATGAAGTATCTACATTTTGCACTTCCGGTTATGCAAATTCTCTTACATTGACACAATCCGGAGGAACAGTTGCGGAAACAACAATTTATACAAGGTTTAATCCAAACAGTTACGGTATTTTTACGGGTAACTTTACACATACTTCTACCGGGGCAACAACTAAAAACATTGTAGTTGACGAAACAAATGTTGCATCAAATTTACCCGGAACATACTATAGCACAGCCACGGGAACCGGAGCAACATTAAAAACTCAACTTCATAATATTATTAACGGGCATACGGTTATAACCTACGGTGATTTATGGACTAACTTTTACACAACAGATGATAAACCAAACAGTCACAAAGTTTGGGATATGTATTCAGATCAAGCTTGCGGGACACCTGCTTATGAATACCAATTCGGTATAGATCAAACCCGAACAACTGTTACAGTTGTTGAAGGAGATACTTATGAAAGAGAACATACATTTCCTAAAAGTTGGTGGGGTTACACAGACGGCGTAGGAGATACAATGTACACTGATATTTTTGCAATAATCCCTGCAGATGCGTATTGTAACAGAGAACGTGTGAATTACCCTTACGGTAAAGTTACAGCACCATCAATTACTTTTACAAACGGGGCAATGGTCGGTCCGAATACTTACGGTACTTATACCGGAACTGTTTATGAACCTGTTGATGAATATAAAGGTGATTTAGCACGAAATATGTTTTATATGGCAACACGTTATGACGATATTATAGCCGGATGGGAACTTAACAGCCCGCGAGGTGATGCCGCTCTTAACGGAACACAATGGCCGTCTTTTGAACAATGGTTTATAGATATGTTGCTCAGTTGGCACATTCAAGATCCTGTTTCTCAAAAAGAAAAAAACAGAAATGACGATATCTATCTTGTACAAGGCAACCGAAATCCTTATATTGATAATCCGAACTTTGCAAATTTAGTCTGGGGAACACCGGGAACTTCCACAATTACTGCCGGCACAGCTGCTCCGGCTACAATATCTTCTTTAACCGATACACAAATTGAAGCTGTTTTAAATTTTGAGTTTGTATTTAACGATGACGGATTAACCCCGTCTGCCGATACAGAACCCACAATGTTTTCGCAACTCGAAATTGTGCAGGGTATCGGTAATGCCGTAGAATTAGCAGATTGGACACAAGCCATAGCAGGGGCGGAACTTTCTGACGGTACAACAATCGTTGCGGCAACAATATCATCAACAAAATTAACCTTTTCTCCTTTGGCATTTTCAAGTGCAGGTGATTTTGGTTATATAGCAGATAACGGAAGCAAAACATACACACTTAAAATTTGGCTTAATTCCGCACTTGGCGGAACTCTTCCTGCTACCATCGACGGAAAAGATTTTGTATTTGATATTTTAGCTTCAGGATTTACTTTTGAAGGAACAAGCAGCACTCTAGCCGACGGTGAATCTGAAACTTCGGGAGACGGTCTTAATGTCGTTGAGGTTATTGCTACTGCTCTTAATATAATTCAGCAACCTTCCGATGCCAATGTTAATATTGCAATGGTGCCCGATGTCACTATTGAAGCAATTGATGCAAACGGAAACAGAGATTTAGACCATGCTGATAATATTACTGTGGTTTCCACGGGAATTACTACTGTTTCTCCTATTATAGGATTGCTCTCAAACGGCTTAGCAACATTCTCAAATATAGTACATAGTCAAGCAGGAGTAGGTTTGATATTAACTGCTTCATCGGGAACATTACCGGATATTAATTCCGGAACATTTATTATTTCTGCTCCTAAAAGTGCAGATTCTGATGTTATACCGGTTGCAGCCAGTGAATCTGCTACGGTACCGTCTAATGAAAACACCCCCGGACCCTTAACTTCCGTGCAGGGAATACAAGTTTGGCAATTTACGATTAGAGACGGAGGAGGCTTGGCTGATGCTGATGAATTCGCAACAATTGTAAATCAGATTGTTATAACGCAAAATGCAGGTAATTCTATGAACGATTGGGATGATGCAATTTTAGCATGTGATTTGTTCGACGGAACAACACATATCGCTTCTGCTGTTATAGGAAATACAACACTTACATTTTCCGGTGCTCCGTTGGTTACGGTGCCTGATAACGGAAATCTTACGCTTACATTAAGACTTTCTCTTCAGTTGAACCCTAATAACTTAGGTAATAACTTGGACGGAGATGATTTTGTGTTTAATATATTAAGCACAAATATAACTGCCGATGCTTCAGGTTCAGGATTTAGCTCATTTACGGGGACTCAATCAACAAACAGTATGAACGTTTTTGAGATTGTAACTACCAAGTTATTGTTTGTTCAGCAACCTACAAGTGTAGGTGTCGGTATTGCAATGACACCGGATGTAACTGTCGAAGCAACAGACGCAAACGGAAACAGAGACTTAGATTTTAATGCAAATATTACATTGACTTCAACAGGAACTATGACAGGAGACCCTATTACTGTTACAGCAGTTTCCGGGTTAGCAACATTTTCAGGTATAATACATACAGCAATAGGTACAAATTATACAATGACGGCATCAACTGTAAGTCTTACTGATGCAACAAGTACAAATTTTGATATACTCGATATAACGGTTTTAGAACCCGGAGATTTAATGGTATTAGCTGTAAATACAGACAATCAAATTATTTCAGGAGAAGAATTTACATTCATTTGTTTTAAAGATTTAAAAGAAGGAACTGCCATTGATTTTACCGATAACGGTTGGGAAAGAGATTTTCCGGGTAAGTGGGGAGGCACAGAAGGAGTAATCAGACTTTCAAGAGCAGGAGGTGCCGGTATCTTACCTGCAGGAACCAGTGTAACTGTTGTGATGAATGATGCTGCCGGTTATAATGAAACCGACTTTGATATATTTGTCGGAGGAGTAGATGAATTGCTTGGAACTCCTAAGTGGACAATTTCTGAATTAAATCCGACAGACGGCTCAGGTTATAATATGAATGCATCTGATGATTTATGGATTATGCAAAACGGAGATTGGATAGAAAATGATACAAGCACAGATCCTACAAATCAAGATGATGATTATACCGGTAATGTTCTTTACGGTTGGACTGCAACAGGTTGGCCGGGAGGTGATGCTGCAAGTTCCACTTCATTTTCAAACCTATACCCATTCTCAGATTGCTTTAATACAGATGTAAGTGCCGGTTTATTAGATGAAACCGGAAATAATGCAACAGCAACTGAAAGAAGCAAAGTAAGATATACCGGAGATACAACAGCAACTTCAAAATACGGCTGGATTGCTCGTGTAAATGATGTTGCAAACTGGACAGGTTTTGACACTGATTCTAAATATGATACATATTCTGACGGGACTCACCCTAATTATGAATACAGGCAAACAGGAATTACAATAACAATTAATCCCGGCGGTTTTGTTTCCGGGGTTTGGACAGGTGCCGGCGGTGTTGAATGGTTTGATTGTGCAAATTGGCAAAACTTAACCGTTCCTGATGCAACAACAGATGTTTTATTCGGAACAGCTGCCGTAAGCAATGCGATTATTGACGCTTCAACGCCAAAAGCAATAGAATATGGCGGAATTGCAGAATGCAACGATTTAACAATATCTAACCAAAGTTTAACACTTGAAGCTAGTGTGGATAATAAAATAGAAGTTAACGGAAATTTATTAATTGACGGCACAGGTGTGTTGGATATGGATGACGGCACCGTGGCTGATGACGGACAAATGTATCTGTCAGGAAACTGGACAAATCAAGGAAATTTAAGTTCATTCTTGCAAGGGCATAGCACAATACATTTATTAGGTACCGGTTTACAAACAATTTCTACCGACGGAACATTTGAAGAAAGTTTCTATAATTTATTGGTAAACAATACTTCAACAACAGGAATTCAGCAAAATTCTGATGTTACTGTTGAAGGAGAACTAACCCACATTTTGGGCGAACATGATTTAAACGGAAACAATATTACATTACAAGGGAATTATACAAATACTTCAGGCTTATTTATAGGTGATATAGCTTCAGATTTTACGATTATCGGTGCAGGTACTTTAGGAGATATTTATTTTGAAACAGATTTCAATCTGAATAATTTTACTATGAACCGTGCGGCAACAAATGCAAATCTTATGACGAACCTATCCGTAAATTCAGATATGACAATTTCGGCAGGTTCTGTTACATTAAATTCCCCGAACCAATACGATGTTTTCGGATTGTTAAATAACTCAGTAGGAACAACAGGGCTTATTATTAAGTCAGATATTAACGGAACAGCTTCTTTAATTCATAATACTGCTGTTGTAAATGCAACTGTTGAACGTTATTTATCCGGTTACAATTGGCATTATGTTTTTTCTCCGCTTTCAGCTGTTCCTTTAACGCAAGTAAATCAAATTGACGGAACAGGAAACATAAATCCGAACTTTTATTTTTATGACGAAACACAAGCTGATTATTGGGATGCAACAACTATATACGGAACAAGCGGGTGGACAACTGCTGTTGATTTTGCCGTTGATAAAGGTTATATTCTTTATCATACAGCTAATCTGACATATAATTATACGGGCGGAAGTTTATTTGCAGGGCAAAAAGATTTTACTCTTTCATATAATGACAGCGGAACAGGAAATATTAATACAAACGGAGTAACAGCAGATTGGGACGACTTTGAAGGATGGAACTTGCTCGGAAATCCTTATCCTTCTGCAATAGATTGGGATAATGCCGGTATAGATAAAACATATATTGAAAATGTAATATATTATTATGATGATTCGGTAGATAAATACCTGTATTACGGAAGCGGAACAACTTTTTCGCAAGGTATTACAGTCGGAGGAGGTTCAAGTTTTATTCCTGCGGGGCAAGCTGTTTTTGTGAAATCTTTAAGCAACGGTAACACACAAAACTTAGCAATCCCGAATAATGCTCGAGCACATAGTTTACAGGCTTTCTGGAAAACACAAAATAAAAATAATAATTTGATAAGAATACAAATTGAGAATGAAGGTTATACCGATGAAACAGTTATTCGTACTTTAATTCCCGAGTCAAATGTTTCGGAAGGCTTTGATGCAGATTATGATGCACATAAATTATTTGCAATTAATAAAACAAATCCGCAATTATATACCGAAGATTTGCCGGGTTCTCATTCTTTTGCAATAAACAGTATTCCTGAAATTCACGAAAATAAAATTGTTCCTTTAAAAATGCACATAGGTAAAAACGGAATATATGCATTGCATACAACTGAATTTAATTTTGAAAATACTCACGTTTGGTTAGAAGATGTTGTTCTTAACACAAAAACTCGTATTTATGAGCATAAAGCCTATCATTTTTCTCAATCTGTTGAAAATTATGAAAATCGCTTCTTTTTGCATTTTGATATAAATAATAAACCTGTTGTTAATATTAAAATACCTGATCAAGAAACTGAGGTTCATGAAGACTATATATATAATTTGCCCGAAAATGTTTTTATTGACAACGATTTTGAAGATGTTTTAACAATAACAGCAAGCCTGTCGTCAGGCGAAGAATTGCCTGTTTGGTTAGAATTTAATTCCGAACTAATGAATTTTTCGGGAATACCCGACGAAGTTCAGACTTTAGAAATTAAACTTACGGCAAAAGATATATTCGGGGCGGAAGTTTCTGATATTTTTTCTTTAAATGTAAAAAGCCTTGTTTCGGTTTCCGTTTTAAATGAGCAATCTGTTTTTGTATATCCTAACCCTACTAATGATGTTATTAATATTTTTATTAAGAACAATAATTTAAAAGGTAATATTAAAATATCAAATGTTAACGGTCAAGAACTGTTTAATAAAACAATCAATTCAAACAATTCTAAAATTGATTTAAGTAAATATCCGTCGGGTGTTTATTTTATTGAAATAAAAACAAATAATAAAACTGTAATAAAGAAAATTGTTAAAAAATAACAGTAAGATAATAGCTGACAAAAGTTGATTTTTTGCTTTTTATTTAAAAAAACTATATATTTGAAACCTAAAAACAGTATTTCCCGTATATAGGAAATAAAGTTTAATAAAACATAATTCATTATGATACAATTCTTTTGCAAAGTTAAATATATTTCTTTTCAATGTGAATGGTGGGGAGAAATTTTATAATTTAATAGCCTCCTTTCATCTCCGTTTTTATTTCGAATAATACCTTTTTGAATATAAAACAATACATATTTAATAATTCTGACAATAAATTCAGAAGAAAATATAAAAAAAATATTTACAGAAATTGCAACCTTTTCTGTTTATTCTTAATCTATATAAATATAAAGTATTATGTAGTAATTGAATATTACTGAAATAACTAATACAAAATACATAAATAAGTAAAACATGAAGAAGATTTTTATTTTTTCGTTGTTGTTTTTATTAACAACTGTAGGATTTACCCAAAAAATATTATTTGATAATACAAAAAGCGAACAAGCAGGTAATGCCGACTGGATTCCGGATGCAGACGCTCCGATTCCGTTTCCTGCACAATCCGGGATTACAGGAAATTCGTTCCCGACTCCAACCGGTGATGTTGATACATACTGGTCAGGTGCCCTGTCAATGTGGGGAATAGAAATGGCTAAACGAGGTTATACTATTGAAACTTTACCGAGTTCCGGAAGTATTACTTACGGTGATGCCGGGAATACACAAGATTTATCAAACTATGATATTTTTGTAGCCTGTGAACCTAATAATCCTTTTACGGCAGCGGAAAAAACAGCTATACTTACTTTTGTTCAAAACGGAGGAGGTCTCTTTATGATTGCTGACCATAATATTGCCGACAGAGACGGGGATGGATGGTCAGCTGATGAGGTTTGGAACGATTTAATGGCAGGAGACCCTTTCGGCATGCAATTCAATACAGCTTCAGATATAACGGAAACAATAAGTACCAACATTGCAAATTTACCGGGCGATCCGTTATTACACGGTGTAGCCGGTGATGTTGACGGAGTAGAGTTTCACGGAGGAGCTACTTTAGACATAAATACGACAAACAATCCTTCTGTAATAGCGGTCGCTTATGAAACAGGGGCTGCAAATCCCGGTACTGCCGGTGTCATGTGTGCTTATGCTACATACGGAAGCGGAAGAGTTGTAGGTTTGGGAGACAGTTCTGCGGCAGAAGATGATACACCTAACGGCGGAACGACATATCCCGGATGGATACAACCCATAGGCTCTACTTACGGAGCTATATTTGATATGGACAACGGCCGTTTAATTACGAATGCTACAATTTGGCTTCTCGGAACAGCAGGACCTGCACTTTCAGCAACACCTTCATCAATAACCGGATTAGATTATGTTACAGGAGCAGGACCCTCTGCCGAACAAACATTTGATGTTTCGGGAAGTTTATTAGACGGTTCGCAAGTTACAGTTACGGCACCGACTAATTTTGAAGTGTCATTAACATCAGGAGGACCTTTCAGTGCAAGTGTAACCATTCCTTATACAGCACCGACTTTAAGTGCTACAACAGTTTATGTACGTCTTATTTCAGGGCTTGCCGTAAACTCATACAGCGGTAATGTATCCCTTGTCGATAACGGAACCGCATCAACAATTAATGTTGCTGTCAGCGGAAATGTGACATCCGGGGCTGCGGGGTGTGCTTCTGATTTGATAATATCACAAGTTAACGAGAACGGTGCTGATAAATATGTTGAAATAGCAAATTTTACAGGAAGTTCTGTAAGTTTAATCGATTATGATTTAGTAGTTTATGCTAACGGGGCAACAGCACCGACTTCTACTATTGACTTAACTGATGCCGCATCAATAGCAGATGGCGATGTCTGGGTTCTGGCTAATGCCAATGTATCAATTACAGCAGACCAAGTATCAGGAAGTTTTGCTCCAAACGGAGATGATGTTATTGCTTTAAGAAAAACTTCAACAAATATTGATGTTTTTGGGACTATAGGAAATAGCACTGCTTGGTATGCAGATCAGCAGTACATTCGGAATTCAAATATTACAGCTCCGACAACAACTTATGCATCCGGTGATTGGATTATTACAGCATATGGAGGTGGCGACCCGGGTACTTTAGGTGCACATACTATGGATTGCGGAGCAATCCCGACATTATCTGTTACACCATCTACATTAACAGGTTATTCTTATATTTTTGGTTCCGGTCCCTCAGCTTCACAAAACTTCAGTTTGTCCGGAACTGACTTAGACGGCACGCAAGTTACCGTAACAGCTCCTACAAATTATGAAGTATCAACTGATAACATAACATTCACACCGAGTGTAGTTATTGCTTATACAGCTCCGACATTAGGTGCTACAACAATTTACGTTCGCCTTAAAGCCGGCTTGGCAGTAGGTTTATACAACGGCGAGCTTGTAACATGTTCAGATGACGGAACAGCTTCGAATGTTACGGTCTCAAATGACGGCGAGGTTTTACAACCGACTTTATCCGTTACTCCTGCAACTTTAACAGGATATTCATATATTGTAGGTTCCGGTCCCTCAGCTTCACAAAACTTCAGTTTGTCCGGAGCAAACTTAGACGGAACTCAAGTTACAGTTACGGCACCCACAAATTATGAAGTATCAACTGATAACACAACATTCACACCGAGTGTAGTTGTTTCTTATACAGCACCTACATTAAATGCTACCACAATTTATGTCAGACTTAAAGCCGGCTTGGCAGTAGGTTTATACAATGGCGAACTTGTAACATGTTCTGATAACGGAACAGCTTCGAATGTTACCGTTTCAAATGACGGTGAAGTAACTGCCCTTCCTGCCGTAACATTAGCTGATAACGGAACACAAGTTGCCGCAGCAAATGTTTCTCAAAATACTGCAAAACATAATTTGCACACATTTAAACTGACAGTTGCGAATAATACGACCACACTTTCACAGGTAGATTTTACTTCTGCAGGAACTTATATTGCAACTGATATTACTAAATTTCAACTTTGGTATCATACTGTTAATGATTTAGCAGCCGCAACTCAAATAGGAGCAGATATTTTATTAACTCTCGGAGTCGGCACACATTCATTTACCGGATTGTCGCAAGCTTTAGCTGTAGGAGATGCTTTTTTCTGGATTACTACTGATATTGATGTAGCCGCAACAGTCGGAAATACAATAAATGTAAATGCAGTTGCAACGACTGACTTAACATTTACAAGCGGAACAAAATCAGGTTCAACAACAGCCGGCGGAGCACAAACAATAATTGCTTTTGTCGGCCCTTGCGGAACGGAAACCTTTGCTAATTTAACAGCAGGCTCATCTTCTTATTTAAGCAGATCTTGGACCGGAGATGATGGAAGCACATGGTCAGCAACCGACTCTCGAACAGATCAAACAATCGGCAGCGGAACAGCTATTACTTTACGTACCGGATATGTAACTTCAGGAACAATTGCCGGAGGAGTCGGAGATATTACAATTACAACTGATTTACCTTTTTCTGATCCTGACGGGAATCTTGATGTGCTGGTAAACGGTTCCTTAGTGGGAACAGTACCTTACACTACAACCCCTACAACTACAACAATATCGGGTGTTAATGTGACGGGAAATGTAATAATCAGAATGGAAAGTGCAAATTCTGCTCGAATAACAATTGATAATGTTACGTGGACATGTGGCGGAGCAGGCAATGATGCCGACTCTTATGTTGACGGTAAAATTTTAGCATCACAACCGAATCCCGGAACAATTGCTTCTACCATTGATACAGACCCCGAGGCAATTAATGTTTTTGAATTTGATATTTTTGATGCAGGAACAGCAGACGGTCTGCCAACAGATGTTACTCAAATTACGATTGTACCCGGTACAAACAATACAGCTGATTGGTCGGTAGTATTGCAAAATGCTAAAATATCGCTTGACGGCGGAACTTCTTTTGTTACTACCGGAGCTCCTGTTATTACGGCAGGCTCAATTGTAATACCTATTACCGCAGGTAACTTAATTGTTGCCGACGGCGGTTCTGCAACTGTATCTTTATTTACATATTTGAATACAACAGGTATAACTGATAATCAGATTCTTGAATTTATGGTTGACGGAACGGCACACGGTTTCACTGCCGATGCAGGAGGATCAACTTTTGCTTCGACTTTTACTGTCGGTACAAGTTCTCCGGTTTCTAACCAAATAACGATTACTGTAACGGCAACCGGATTAAGTTTTACACAACAACCTACAAATACGGTTGTAAATGTTGCAATGTCACCTAATCCTACGGTATCAGCTGTTGATATCAACGGAAATGTTGATGTTGATTACAATACGGCAATTTCTGTAACTTCAACCGGCTCACTTACAGGTTCTCCTGTTGCAGGAACATGGGCAAGCGGTGTCGCTACATTTTCAAGTTTAGTTCATACAGTAATTCAAACAGGAAGGACTTTAACAGCATCTTCGGGTGCGTTCAGTACTCTCAGTAATTTGTTTGATATTACGGCAGTTCCTTTAAATTGTGCTTCTGACTTGATAATTTCTGAGTATGTTGAAGGAACGGATAATTATATTGAAATATTTAACGATACCGGAGCTGATGTTGATTTATCAGATTACAGACTAAGAAGATATCCGAACGGAGCAACAACCCCGCTTGAAGATGTTGCACTTTCCGGAATATTATTAGCAGGAGATGTTATAGTATATGGTAATTCCGGAGCAACAACTTATGGAGGAACATTTACCGTAAACGCAGCCTGTATTTTTAACGGGGATGATGCCATGGCTTTATATAAAGTTTCTCTTGCAGCAAATATTGATGTTGTCGGGATTATCGGAAGTACTACAGAACCGGGTGCCAGTGTAACGTTAGTGAGAAAAGCTGCTGTTTTTTCAGGAACAACGACTTATGATGTTACAGAATGGGATTCATATGCTGTTGATGATGTTTCTTTTCTCGGTTCTCACACAATGGTTTGTACTTGCGAGGAGCCTACGGTTCATGCTTCGGCATTAACATTTTCAACAATAACAGCAACTTCAATGACCTTAAATTGGACTTCAGGTAACGGTATATCCAGAATTGTTGTTGCAAAAGAAGCATTGAATGTTGATTGGGTTCCGACAGATCTTAATACATATACGGCAAATTCATCATTCGGTTCGGGAACTCAATTAGGTGTCGGTAATTATGTTGTTTATAACGGAAGCGGAAGTTCATTTACAGTTACAAACTTAACTCCGGGAACAACTTATTATTTTGAAATTTTTGAATACGGTTGTCAACCGGGAAATGAAGATTATTTAACTTCAGGTACTCCGGAAGCAGGCCTTGAAACAACACTTCCTAATGATGTTACAAATTTCCAAGTCGATTGTACAACATTAACAACAGCTAATCTTTCTTGGACATTACCTACAGGAAACTATGACGGTATTATAATAGCCGTACTTCCTGCTGCAACTCCTGACAATCCTACTTGTGACGGTATTACATTAACTTCGCCGAATACGGATTTTTCTCTTGCAAGTGTTTATTGCGGTAATGCAAGCGGTGCGGTTTATGTGTATAATAATGTAGGAACAAGTGTAAGTATAACCGGATTAACGGCGGGAACATCATACCATTTTAAAGCGTTTACATACAAAAACTCATCTTGGTCAGCCGGAAGTGAAATTATACAAACAGCAGAAGTCAGTAATGTTGCTGATTTAACTTCCACTTGCGGAAACGGTGAAAGTTTAATTGCATGGACAAATCCTTCAGCAGCTTGTATTGATGAAGTTATTATTACAGTAAATACTGTTTCAGTAACAGGTGTTCCGGCAGGGACATATACTGCAAACTCATTAGATTATACAGATGTTTTAAATCCGACTCTTTCTGACGGAAGTGTTGTTGTTTACAACGGATCGGTTTCGCCTCAGATTGTTACGGGTTTAACTAACGGAATAACGTATTTCTTTAAAGTTTTTGTCAGAAGCGGAACAGATTGGTCTTCCGGTGTTGAAGTCAGTTGTACGGCAACAACGGCAACTTTCTTTGATTACGGAGATTTAGCAATTGTCGGAATCAATACACATTATATAGATTATGACGGTACATTGTCTGATGATGAGATACAATTTGTGTGTTTTAAAGATATTACCACGGAAACAGCAATAGATTTTACGGATAACGGGTATGAAAGATTATATGCAGGAAAATGGGCAGATTCGGAAGGAACTATACGTTTAACACGAACAGGTCCTGATGTTCCTGCAGGTACTGTTATTACTGTAAGAGGAAGGAATGCAGCGGCTAACTGGAGTGTATTTATAGGAAGCGGAACACCTTTCGGCACATTAACAAATGATGATGCCAATTGGACAATAACAGACGGAGGTGCGGGGAATAATGTGTTTGACTTGAATGTAAATGATCAAATTTGGATGATGCAAGGCGGATCCTGGATTAATCCGACAGGAGCTCATAATGCCGATTATACCGGAAAAGTTTTATACGGCTGGACAGCAATAGGATGGGAGCCTGCTCCGGGTTATGATGATACAAAAGGATCAACAATATTCCCCAGTAGTGCTTGTTCTGTTACAAACCTGGTAGGTGTGCTGAATGAGGATAAAGTAAGATACGACAGTTTAACAACGGCAACAACACAAAGAGATTGGATAAGTCGTTTTAATGATGAACAGAAATGGACAGGATATTTAGACAGTACAAGTTATCAAAACGGAGGAACTTTACCTGATGTTATTACTATTACGGGAACCGGTACAAGTACGATTGCCAAATGGACAGGGGAAACAAGTACAGATTGGGATGATTGTACAAATTGGCTTAATTTAAAAGTTCCTTCTGCAGGTACTAATGTAGAGTTTGTATCGGATGATTGCTTCAATGATATTGTAATTCTTCCGGGACAAACTGTAGCTTGTAATGATTTGAATATAAGCGGAACAGCTTTAACTCACTCAATAAGACTTGAAGGAGATGCAACAGCAATTCTTGAAGTTCACGGAGATGTTATCATAGGCGGTCCTGCCGGAGTTCTTGATTGTGATGACGGAACAACAGCTGCTGACGGAATATTGAAAGTTTACGGAGATTGGTTTGAGAATACTTCAGGCGGCTTCCTTCCCGGTAATTCAACTGTTGAATTTAACGGTGCTGTTGCTCAGTCAATTAATACTGTAGATGTACAAGCAGATTTTTATAATTTAACAATTAATAATTCTTCGGCAGGCGGAGTTAGTTTGTCGGATGCGGGAATTTCAACCGGAACTTTAAGCTTAACTGCAGGAATACTTGACTTAAATGCGTTAAATTTTATTGTTTCAGGTCCGTTTACCGGAACAAACGGTGTTTTTAGAGGCAATTCATTATCTGATTTAATAGTAAACGGAACAGGAACAATTACTTATGATTTTAGTTTTGCTGTACCGCAAGAGTTGAATTTATTTAATATGAACAGAACAGGTGAAACAGCGGCATTAGCTACTAATTTGACAATGGTTGACCTGCAAATTGATGCCGGAGCAGTTCAAATGAATGCCGGAAAATATTTCACGGTTACCGGAATTTTAACTAACACACCCGGAACACCGGGATTAGTATTAAAATCTGATGCAACCGGCACAGCTTCATTAATACAAAATAATGAGAATATTCAAGCAACATGTGAAAGATATGTTCCTGCTTCTGTATGGTCTTATGTTTTTAGTCCTTTAAGCCTTGTTCCCACAAGTTTATTTAACACCGGAAATCCGAACTTCTATTATTACAATGAAGCACCGGCAGATTACTGGGATGCTGTAACAATATACGGAACAACAGGATGGACACCGGAGGGTACAGCAAATTTAAGTATAAATAAAGGTTATATCAGTTACGACAATACGTTTAATATTTATAATATGACGGGCGGAACTTTGTATTATGATGCAATTAATAATAATAAAGTGTTTACATTATCCTGTACAGATAACGGTACAGGTTCGGTAGGTTTAAACGGAGTTACGGCTGCCTGGGAAGATTTTGAAGGCTGGAATTTAATAGGTAATCCTTATACTGCTGCTGTTGATTGGAATCAGTTTGCATTAGCTAACACCGAAAATGTTGTTTATTACTATGACGGTGCTGCAGCCAATTATAAATATTTCGGAGGCGGAACTTTGTACAATCAAGGTATTACCGTAAACGGAGGCTCACAATTTATTCCTGCTAATCAGGCATTTGTGGTTAAAGCAATTGTAAATAACGGAACAGTAATAATACCTGATGCTGCACGTACACATAATGCACAAGCCTTTTGGAAAAAAACAAAAGAAACGGCATCTGATATATTGCGTTTAGAAGTAGTAAAGGACGGTTTTAAAGATGAAACAGTAATAAGATATGTAAATGATGCAACCGATGAACATGATGCATTGTTTGATGCCTATAAGTTATTTTCATTAGATAAGTCAAAACCTATGATATATAGCCGAAATGAAAGTAACAGTCACTATTATGCGTTAAATACTCTTTCTAAAATAACGTCGCATAAAGTTGTTCCGTTAGGACTTTATATCGGAGAATCAGATGAATATACGTTTAATTTTACGGAGAATACATTTGTAAATATGCATATATGGTTAGAAGACAGGCTTTTATCAACAAATACTAATTTGTTAAATAAATCTAAGTATATTTTCTCGCAAGCTGCGGAAACAAATCATGACAGATTTTATGTACATTTCGGATTGAATACAAAGCCGATTGTAAATATTGAAGTTCCTGATCAAGAAACTGTAGTAAATGAATATTATACATTTGAGTTGCCCGAAAACACGTTTATTGATAATGATTTTGAAGATGTACTGACAATAACGGTAAGTTTAGCATCAGGAGAAGAACTTCCTGCTTGGTTGACTTATGATCAAGATTTGAAGCAATTCACAGGAATCCCTGAAAATATTCAATCTTTGGATATAAGACTTACTGCAACCGATATTTTCGGAGCCGAAGTTTCAGATATATTTAACTTGAATGTAAAAAGTACAAGTTCTGTTTCTGATATTTTTGAAAATCAAATATTGATTTATCCGAATCCTTCGAACGGTAAGTTTACCGTGCAACAAAACTCTAATTCAGAGTTCGATATAAAAGTAAAAGATGAAACTGGCAGAACAATTTTTGTTTCTGACAATAATATCGGAACGACAGAATTAGATTTAAGTTCATTTGCAAAAGGAATTTATTTTGTTGAAATTAAATCAAATAAAAATATTGTAAACAAAAAACTGATATTAGAATAGTTAATTTCAAGTTATAACAGAAGAAGCCTCAAGTTTAAGGGGCTTTTTCTATTGCAAATTTTCCGAAAGTTACATAACAAATTATTTAAAAACCGTATATTAAATTATACATACAATGAATATTATGATGCGAAAAACAAAACTGATTGTACTTTTAAATTTAATATTTTTTACAAGTTTTGCTCAAATACCAACAGGTTATTACGATACGGCAACCGGAACAGGAGCTGCACTTAAAACCCAGTTGTATAATATCATAAAAAACCCCGGTGTACCAACTTATACAGAGTTATGGACAGCTTTTCAATCTACAGATGTAGATATTTATTATGAAAACGACGGAACAGTATTAGATATGTATTCGGAAAAACCTGTTGCTACAGATCCGTATAACTTTACATTCGTTACAGATCAGTGCGGCACTTATACGGGAGAAAGCTCTTGTTATAACAGAGAACACTCTTTTCCGAAAAGTTGGTTTGCTTCTGCTACTCCTATGTATTCTGACTTATTTCATTTGTATCCGACAGACGGATATGTTAACGGAATACGAAGTAATTTACCTTACGGACCTAATAACGGAGAAGGCTATATCTCTCAAAACGGCTCTAAAAAAGGAGTTTGTACGGCCGCTGGGTATTCAGGAACAGTATTTGAACCGATTGATGAATTTAAAGGCGACTTAGCTCGAACTTATTTTTATATGGCAACTTGTTATGAAAATGTTATTACGGGGTGGACAAGTGATGTTCTTGACGGAACTTCTTTCCCCGTCTATAATACCTGGTACTTAAATATTATGTTGCAATGGCATACACAAGATCCGGTAAGCCAAAAAGAAATTGATAGGAATGATGCTGTGTACGGGATTCAAGGAAACCGAAATCCGTTTATAGACCATCCTGAGTGGGTTGAGTGTATTTGGAACAATAACTGCGGTGTTCAAAATCCGGATAACTTTACAGCAGTTGCTTTTTCTGAAACTCAAATTAATTTAGCCTGGATATTAAATGCTGCAAATGATAATATTGTTCTTGCGTTTAATACAACAAATACTTTCGGGACTCCGACAGGAACTTATACCGCAGGAAATACAATTTCCGGAGGCGGAGAGGTTTTGTTTGTCGGAAATGCAACTTCATTCAGTCATACAGGCTTAATAAATCAGGTTTATTACTATAAAATATGGTCTGTAAATGCGGCGAATGAATATTCAAGCGGTATTACTGCAAGTTCCTCTCCTTTGCTGGCCGAACCGACTAATAGTGTTACAAACTTTATTGTAAGTAATGAAACTTCAAATACAATTAGTTTAACATGGACAGATGCAACAGGAGGACAACTGCCGGAAGCATATTTGATAAAAGCAAGTACAGGAGGAATAACACCACCGGTTGACGGAACTCCGGAAGCTGATGCACAATTTGTGAAAAATATAGCTTATGGTACGGAAACAGTTACATTTACCGGCTTAACGCCTTCAACAACATATTTTTTTGAAATATACCCTTATACAAATTCAGGAAGTAATATTAACTATAAAACAAATACTGTTGAATCAGCTATAGGTAATACTCTTGTAGGTTCTTCTGAAATTATAAATGAAAACTTTGCGACTTGCCTTCCGACCGGTTGGACAACTTACTCTGTGTCCGGCTTAAATGATTGGTCTTGTGATGTAGGCGGTTTTGTTTATGTAAATGCTTATAATAGTGATGTTGCTTGTAATGATTGGCTTATTTCTCCTGCGGTTAATTTGGATATTTACGGCAGTGAACTTTTGACTTTCACTACATACACACGATATACAGACGGCGGGATTACGGACCCTGAGGTAAGATTGAAATATTCAGCAGATTATTCCGGTTCCGGAGATCCTCAGTTAGCCTCATGGACAGAAATTCCTTATAGTTTTCCGCTTGAAGATTCACAGGCATGGACAGTTTCAGGAGATGTTGATGTAAGTGCTGTTAACGGAACTTCAGTTTATTTCGCATTTGTTTATACTTCTTCCGGAACAGGAGCCGGGACAAGTACATTATGGCAGGTTGATGATGTTTTATTAACAGGTTCTCTATTGTCAACAAATGACAGTGACTCGGAAGTTTCAGCTCCGACTTCTCAAATTGCCGCCTCAACAATATCCTCTCTTTTAGATACGGAAATTGAAGCTGTTGATGTTTTCTCTTTTAATATTCAGGATAGCGGAACTAGTGATGCTTTGCAAACGGAAGTTTTAAATATGAGAATTTATCCGGGAAGCTCAAATACGGCTGACTGGACAGACTGTATCCAATCGGTATTATTGAATGACGGTGCAAATATAAGTATTTCATCATTGTCAATTACAGATACCTACATTAACATACAAACAGCTCCTGTTGTTATAAATGACGGCAGCTTAAAAACTATTACAATGTCTTTATATTTGAATACCTCAAATATTATTGACGGAACTGTTTTGTCTTTTATGATTGATGCAAATAATCACGGGTTTGTTGCTGACGGTCAATTTTCTACTTTCTCAACTGTTATTAACGGAGGAAGCGATATATTATCTAATGACTTTACCGTAGACGTAGGAGCAACCGAATTAGTTTTTTCGCAAGAACCGGGAAATACTTTAGTTAATGTTGCAATGAATCCGACCGTGAAGGTAAAAGCCGTTGATATAAACGGAAATACAGATGTTGATTTTAATACGGCAATTACAATAAGTTCAACCGGAACAATGAGTAATGATCCTGTAAGCGGAACATGGACTTTAGGGAGTGCTGATTTCAGCAATATTATTCATACAGAAACCGGAACCGGTTTACAATTAACCGCAACTTCGGGAACTTTTTCGTTAAACAGTGCTTTGTTTGATATTTTTTGTACTCCTGTTGACGCAGCCAACCTAAATGTAACTTGCGGACAGGCACAAAGTGAGATTTCATGGTCAAATTCTTCATGTTATGATGAAGTTATTATTGTAGTTAATGATGCTTCAATAACCGGAACACCTGCCGGAACTTATGTTGCAAATTCAACAGATTATACAGATGTTGCAAATCCTGATTTCCCGGGCGGAGGGAAAGTTGTTTATAACGGAACTGTTTCTCCGCAAACCATAACAGGCTTAACTAACGGTACAAATTATTATTTTAAAACATTTGTAAACAGTTTCGGGTTATGGTCAACCGGAACAGAAACAACTTGTACGACCGTTAATGTGGAGCAAACAAATAGTACCTTTAAATTATATCCTAATCCTGTTAATGATTTATTGACTGTTGAGAATAGTTTTAACGGTATATATTTAATTGAATTGATTGATGTTACGGGAAAAAGTGTTTTTAAATCAATTTCGGAAAGTAATTATTTTCAATTAAATGTTAATTCATATCCGAAAGGATTATACTTAATAAAGATTTCAAGTTCTGACATTATTTACAGACAAAAGGTTATTATAGAGTAAAATTAAAAAGAGCAAAATATTTTATTTTGCTCTTTTATTAACAGTATTATGAATTATTGAAATGAATTTGTTAATATATAACTAACTTTTTAGTAAATTTAGTATATTTATTTTCAATATTTAAAAAATAAATACCTTTTGCTTGATTTGAAAGGTCTATATTAATCAGTTCGTTATCAATTAAAGTTTTTAATATTGTTTTTCCTGATAAATCTGTAATTATGATAGTTATGCGGTTCTCTTTATTGTCTGAGAATATATTATTAAGTATCGTAAATTTTCCTTTTGAAGGGTTAGGGTATATATTAATATTTTTTGAGTAAAATTCAATATCGGTACTTAGGTTAACTTCAACTGTCCAGTTTTCTGTTACTCCTTTTTCGGAAGTTATTTGATATGTTAGTGAGCCTGATGAAAAGTTGTTTACGGTTTCTCCGCTTATTTGTTCTGTGCCGTTTATTTCAATATATGATTTTACGGCATTTTTAAAGTTTGCCGTTAAGTTTGATATGTCGGTATTTGAAGGCATATTAACATAGACTGTTTTAGTGTCATAATTTATTTCTCCTACAACTGAATCGTTTTCAGAAATTAATGAATAGAAAATAAAATCGTTTCCTGCACAAAGTTGCGGTGCAATGCCTACAGCTGTTAATGTGTCTCTCAGATGATAGGTTTCATTAATATATAGGTCGTCTATAATAATTTGTTTATCGGGAGAAATTAGAATGTGGTAAGGTGTGTAGCTTATTCCGTAATCACTGAAAACTGAACTGCCTTGTCCTTCAATACCGCTTATGGGAGGAAAGTTCATTGAATAGTTTTCGGCAAAGGATCTTACCGTGGCATTGTCTGAAGATAATTCAATTCCGAGGAATGCAATTTTACCGTAACCGCAACCGAATTCTTGAAATACTGTATCAATTGAGGGGGTTATATATTGACAGGGACCGCATCCTGTACCGAAAAAGTCAATAAATACAAATTGTCCGTTATCTAAATAATCTTTAAACAGGCTGTGTTTGTGTCCGTATATATCTTCAGCCGTAAAATCGGAAGGACCTTTTTGGCTGAATAAGTTAAGGTTTACACTTATTAAAATTGATATTATTACTATTCTCATAAGTTTTAATTAGAAGTTATTCTTCATGGTAATATTTCTGTTATATAACATGATGTAAAAATAATAATAAGTTGCAATATTTTCAGAGAATTGCAAATAATTATAGTAGTGTTTTTTTACGATGCTCCCTTACTATTGTGAAACAGTATATTGTTTTGGATAGGGTTTTCTTTTTGCTGCCGGTTAATGTCAGTTGAAAGTTAAAAGTTAAAAGTTGAAAGTTGAAAGTTGAAAGTTTTTTTGTAATATGTATGCTTGTTACGGCTTGCATTTCGCCTTGTTGCCAATCGGGGTTAGGCAAATGTATATTGTCCGGATATAATATTTTCAGCAGACTTTTAATATAATTAATTTATCTTTTTTATTTTAATACTACCGGGATATATATAGCCGGGATCTGTATTTGGTGCAGGGGCATAGTCAAAATCTCTCCACTCATAATAGTAACCGTTTTTTTCGGGTTTTAAGAAAAACTCATAATTTTCATTTCCTTCATATTCTATATAATAATATCCGTTTTCATTTGTATAGGTATAAATACCGGTAGTATCAGGATAATTTGCATTGCCGACGGGACGTTTTAACACTGATATTTTTACGCTGTCAATCCAATACGTAGAATCTTCATCGCACATAATATATCCCTTAATTTTTACGGGACCTTTTTTTACCATTTGGTAGTTTGTGTCTTCATAAGGCTCACCCCCTTTGTATAATTGCGGATAAGGAGAGTTGTTTCTTACCGGATAAATATAATCGGGATGGGTCATATCTATATAATAAATACCGTTTTTTACTTCAATATCGTAATATCCGTTTTTATCCGTATAAAATATATAATCGGTTTCCTCCAATTCTCCGTCATATTCTTCTGATTTATATAATTTCATTTTTACCTTTGATATTCCGTTTCCGAGGGTGTCGGTAATATATCCGTATTGTCTCGAATATTTTGAAGCTCCCCATATTAAACGTTTACAAGATTGAATATTTACCGCAAAAAATATTACAGCTGCCGAAAATAAAATGTATTTTATTGTTTTCATTTTCTTTTAGTTAAAGTAAAGTTGAAAGCATAAAGTTAAAAGTTTTTTTGCAATATATATGCTTGTTACGGCTTGTTGCCAAAAATTTAAAAGGTATTATTCTCCTGTTTTTTTCATTTCAAAGCCCCAAGATATAACATAACCCGGGTCATAATTTTTTGCTTTACTGCAATCTTCAAAATAGTAACCTCCGTCATAATAATAACCTTCTTTTTCGGGTTTTAAGAAAAATTCGTAATTTTTATCTTCCGGATATTCTAAATAAAAAATACCGTTTTCGTTTGTATAAGCATAAATTCCGGTATTGTCCGGATAGTTTGTATTACCGACGGGACGTTTTAATACGGATACTTTTACGCTGTCAAGCCAATATGTCAAATCCGGAGAAACATATCTTATATCCCCCTTAATTTTTACGGGACCTTTTTTTACCATTTGGTAGTTTCTTTCTTCAACGGATTCTCCTCTTGAAGTTTGCGGATAAGGAGAGTTGTTTCTTACCGGATAAATATAATCGGGATGGGTCATATCTATATAATAAATATAATCATTATTATCAATATATATTTCATAATGACCGTTTTTGTCAGTATAAAAAACATAATCGGTTTTTTCTGTTTTTCCGAAAAATTCTTCTGCTTTTAGAGTATCTAATCTGACGTTCGATATTCCGTTTCCGAGGGTGTCGGTAATATATCCGTTTTGTTTTACAAAAGTAGGTGCTCCGAAAATATTGTATTTACAAGATTGAATATTTACCGCAAAAAATATTACAGCTGCCGAAAATAAAATGTATTTTATTGTTTTCATGTGTCTAAATTTATGCAATTAACTAACAATGGATAAGTTAAATGCTTACTGTTATTTGTTAAATTTGTTTTGTTCTGCACATAGGAACACCTGTAACTATGAGCAAGAAATAAAGTCGGTACGTTTAGTCATGTCCTTGGGTGTTAAACTTGTTTATCATGGGTGTTTCATTGTTTTATGATTTTACGTGATATTATTTTATTGTCGTAATTTATTTTTAAAATATATATTCCGCTTGGTTTGTCGCTTATGTTTATTTGTATGTTGTTTTGTTTTATATTGTTTTTCAAATATACGATTTTTCCGGCTACGCTTTGTATTGATAATTGAATATTGTTTATTGAATATTGATTATTTATATTTATGTTAAATATTCCTTTTGAGGGGTTGGGGTAAATTGTTATGTTTTCGGCTTCGGGCAATACCGTATTGCTTGTTTTGTTTTTATTTTTGTATATTTTGTTTTGCTTGTCGTTCTCTGTCCATTCTTCCGTAATTAAGTTATTTATGTATGCTCCGGTGTGCAAATGCAACTTATCTGCTGCACTTGCGTGAAAACCGTTTGTAATATGTATGCTTGTTACGGCTTGCATCTACGCTGAACTGAATAAAACATTACGGTTAATAGAAGTATAGGAATTATTAGTTTTGTTTTCATAATTCATTCTGTTTTAATTTAATTTTTGCATTTCAATATCCATTAGACCTGATTGTTCAGATTTTACAGTTATTTCAATTTGTTTATCCCAATAATTTTCATGTTTTAAGTAGAAACAGTAATAAGGATACCCATAATTATAAAAATCAATATTAAAATTTCCGGATTGGTCTGTATATGTATAATATTTTGTTTCAAATTTTTGCGATGTATTATTCCTTAATTTGTAAAATACAGGCACTTTAACATTGTTTATGCCTTCTCCTGTTTCGTTATCTGTTACTGTTCCCAATATATTTGTTTTTTTTAAAGGACGCATGGTAATATTTATTTTATTTTTTTCTCCGTAATCAACTCTTATAACATGTCGTTTGAAATCATCATCATAATCTGAAATTGACATGTATGCTTCCTTATAGGGATATACGGCATATATAGGAGTTCCTAAATAACTTGAAGTGGAATTTTTTATTTTATAATTTCCTTCGTTATCTGAAAAAGTTGAATCAACAAGGATTACACCATCACTTAAACTATTATTGTCATATAAATAAATACACACATCACTAATCGGATTTTCATTTTGGTCAATTACACGCCCTGTTATTCTTGTAACAGGCATTGTTATTTTCATAAACCAATCGCATGAACTGAACAATAAAATTGTAAGAAATGCTGAAATTATTAGTTTTGTTTTCATATTTATAAAATTATTATTTTTTCAGTTAAAACTTTATTTTTAAAATATATTGTAATTAAATATATTCCGGCAGTCAAATTGTTAATCTTAAAAGGATTTTCTGTGTATTCTTTTTTTATTATAATATTTCCGGTTAAATCTGTGATAGTATAGTATAAAGGTCTTTCTTTATAGTTTAATTTAATTGTACAATTCCCGTAATTTGGATTCGGATAAATAATAATATTATCTCTGTTCTCAACAATAAAATCCAGTTTGCTTAAAGAACTTTCATATTGATTAGAACTTTTTGTAAATATTTCGCTTTTATCAGGAATAATGCAATTTACTCTTGGTTTTATATAGGTATGAAACTCATTACTTGCAGAAGCGTGAAATCCTTGTGTAAGTTGAATGCTGTTACTTGCTATCACATCTCCTTCGTTCCAGAAAGGATGATTATCCGGTAAAATTATATTTTCAGGAATTATTTCTTCTAATAAATTATAAGCAAATTCTTCTGAAACATTAACATGAAACTGATTTATTCCGGATTCTTCATCAGGATAATATAAAGCATCAAAAGGAGTTTTGTTCATTATATCAGGGTCTCCAATAATATTATAGTTGTAATCTGTTGTATTAATATCAAGACTGCTTATTGTCGGAATAAAACAATGAGAAGCTTGATATAAAGTAAATGCATCCTGGTCGCTGTCATAGATTATTTCCATTGTATTATATATTCCTCCGGGAGCATAATCAATTTTATAATTATGCTTAATTTTAACTCTTTTAGCATTAATATTTGCCCAGGTTGCTTTAAAAACTATTTTTTTTTTGTCTGCAGGCATTGCATATACCCATAATCTATCTTTTGCTTTGCTGTTATGCTTCTTTTTGTAGTATAATAACAGGTCATCATCCGGATGTGGTAAGATTGTACCATCGGAAGCACCGTTTGAGAATGCAATTTTTCTTAATTCAGTCGGATAATTTCCTATGCTATTTATGTAGTTTTCAAAATCTTCTTTATCCTGATGTGCTTTTGCAATATTATTATCTTCGTCCGTAGCAAGATGATGGAAAAGTAACATTTGTTTAGCTGCTTTATCATTTAATCTGTTAATAAAATCTTCAGCATTAATATTTCCGTGTTCGCTACTGAATTTAATTAAATGCTGTAATCCTATCGGGATATTTGCTCCGTTTTGCGGACTGTCAAAAGAAACAAATAAACGAGTATGATGTTTAAGATTATTATCCTCCATATAAGTAAGTGCTGTCCGGGTTACCAAGCCTCCCATGCTGCCACCGGCAATTATTAATTCATTATTTCTGTCTTTATATATATTATTTATATCATCTATTGCCTTTCTTACAAGTTGTGCATTTACTTTTAGGTCTGTTCTTGGTTTATTAAAATTCAGAAAAATAATATCATAATCGTTTTCAAGTAAACATTCTGCAAAATGTTCTTTATTGAATAATTCCCACATTTCTTCAAAATATACATTATCCATAATATCAAATCCTTCAACAATTAAAAATGGATTATCTAATAAATCATTGTTCGGTGCTTTTATTATTGCTAACTCTCCGTTTGTACTTTCATTATTTATTGGATCGCTTTCAATAGTTACAACAATATAATCCGGAATATCCTTAGCTTTTACTTCAAAAGCAAATTTTGTAACTAATGTATCACTATTCTGTGTAATTGCTTTAATCGAAACTGTTTTTTGTCCGGTTTCGGCATAGCTTACCGGCAATTCTGTGCCTTGTTTTATTTTACGATATCCGAAACCGTCATCAAAATCAACAAAAATTTCTGTTATTATTTCATCGGTGTTTGTATATAAATAATTACCGTTTAAAATAAAAGAAAAATCATTGCCGTAATATGTATGTGTTTTATACGGTGCTGCGGCAAAAGCTCTTTTTACTTTGTAAGGGTTTTCGTTTTTTTCGGGATTTTTAATTATTTTATTGTTTTGCAGAATTAAAAGTTTGTCGACAAAAGCATTTTCTTTAATTTTATTATAGTTGTAATTAAGCAAATATATCGGTATCAGTTTTCCGTTTGTAAATTGTCTTTTTGTACCGAATATAAATTTTAAATTCGGCATATTTACGGTGTCTTTTTCGTAACTTGCGTTTTGCAGTTCGTAATACATTTGTTTCCAAATGCTTTGTTTACATATTGCATCTTTATTTTTGCCGGTAAATTTTTCTATACCTGAAAAAGGTATAACTCTGTCGTATAGTATTCCCGTTGTAATTTCAGAGCGGTCAATTTCGGAAAACATTGCTTGATGTTCTTCAAATGTATCTGCTTCATTAAGTTGCGAAAATGAACTTTTAAAAATAAAAAGCAATATTAAAAATATATGTATCTTTTTCACGGCTTATTTATTTTGAAGTTTTTTAATTTGTTTTTCCAACTTCTCAATACGTTTGTTTTGTTCAATAATGTAAAGTGTAAGTTCTTCAATTTTAACCATTTGCACGGCATCGGTTTCGGCAAGGTTTAAACCTTTTTCTTTAATTTCTTTTGCAGAAGGAACACCGGGCAAATGTTTATTTTTATTAATAAACTTTTCGAGTTTATTAAGCGGCATTAATTTATAGTTGTTGTTAAAAACATAGTCGCCCCAAGGATTTTGTGTTTGCACCCATATATCTTGTTTTACCCAAAGGTCGTGATTTATTGTAACGTTTCCGTTTCCGTAGTAAATATCATTTCCGTTTTGTTGCCAAATACTCGGTACATTTGTTAAACCTGAGCCGTCGCCTGTAAATTTTGTTGCGGTAATGGTTCCGTTGCCCGAGAACCTAAACTTAGTCTCCGGCTCAATATTCTGCCCCGATACTATTTCATCCGGGTTATATCTAATATATCAATGTCGTTTAGTTAATAATCTGTCATAACCTTTTGTAATTCATAGAATAAGGTTTCTTTTGCCGATGTTTTCGAATGTTTTTCCGATTAGGTCTTACAAGCTCCCGGGTGTTGTAAACAATT
>JAKISF010000013.1 GCA_021648725.1 Bacteroidales bacterium
TTTATTGTAGCAAAATTATTTATATATTTTTTAGATTTTATTTTCTTGCCCACACTTTTGTCTCAAAACCTGAGCCTTTGCCTATAAACAAAGGGGTAGACAGGTTTTAGGCTGATGAACTTCCGTTTTATCTTCAAAATTACTGATGATATATCTGACATTCAGCCCTTTACCTGTACTTTCAACTTTTGCATAGCATTTTTTTGGAGCATTCCATGTTCCTGCCTGATAATCAAATGATTCTGTAAACACTTGTTTCTTTATTTTTTTTGAAACACAAGAGTAAGTAACACATTTTTCAAGGAATTTTGTGCGTTTTTTTAAGACATTATTTGCAGCAATTCCAATAGTAAATTTCAAATTAAATTCTTGTGCTAAATCCACTGTCTGCACGTATAAATATCTTCATGTCAGGGTATTGTTCTCGAATTTTATTTATAATCCTTTTTAAAATTGCAACATACCACCAATTGGAATGTGCATTTCCGGGACGTAAAACCGGCAAGATGATTTCACCTGTATCCCCATCATGAAAAAAAAGTTCATTATACATTGTGTGATCATAAAATCCATTAAACATTGACAACTGTTGTTTTCCAAAAGTTTCTGCATCTGTAGCATCAGCATCAATTGTAATTTGAGTTCTGCCTTTAAGCCCGGAGACATATCTGTCAAGCCATGCTTCTGGCAGGGTGAACATTTGATGCTTATCAACTCTATTTTAAAACCTGGAAAATTGTTGGTTGAGAGCCTAATTTATTATCGAAAGTCTCATTCAGAATAGGGTCATTTTTCAGTTTATCAATATCGTTAGTATCTTCATAGTCTTGCATCAACAATAAAACCCTCTGTTTCAGTAATTTATCTATTGAGTGTTGTGTGTATGATTGATGTCTGTCATCTTTGATAAATTTGCTAAAGTAGTTGATTAGTTTGTGTTTACGCTCAAATTTATCAATAAGCAACAACCCGCCTTCTGAACTTATTTCCCTTGCGTTAAAATCTATTAAAACCGCTTTGTTTTTCTTGTAAAATACTGTACCTTTATCACTCATTATTGGGGTATAAATTTGCTTAGTTTTGTTTTTATAACAGATTTAAAATTAGCAAATTATACCCTTTTTTGCAAATTTATTATGAATAATTCGGGTTAAGCCTTATGCTAAAAAAATGGAAAATTTATGTGAAATAAGAGATGCCAGTAAAAATGAAAAAGCAAATGGATATTGGCTTTGTCAGGTTGTAGGCTCTAATATAACTGATAATGACGCAATTCCATTGTATAATGTAGCTTATTCGCAAAAAGCCAAAGATTTTAAAAGTGCTAATGCTGAAATCATTAAAGCCATTGATACAGTGAGTATTCACATCGAAAATAGAGGTATTTGGACAATTGACAGGGGGGAGATAATGTTCTGTTTTTTAGAAAATTTGTAACAGAAAATAAAAAATTTGTTATCCGAGTGAAACAGAACAGAAATGTCACACATAAAGGTAAGATGTTTAATATCAGGGATTTTGCAGATAAATTTGAGTGTAAACATAAGGCAAAAATTACGTATTTTAAAGAAGGCAAAAAAAAAGTAAAGAATATAAGCTATGGTTCTGCGGTAATAAAAATAAATGATTTAAAAGATGAAGAACTTAACTTAGTAATAATAAAGGGGTTTGGGAAAGTTCCTATGCTGCTTTTTACTAATAAAATGGCGAATAATATAGTTCCGGAATTGGTCTGGAAAATAGTAGAAATTTATTTAACCCGATGGAAATGCGAAGAGGTTTTTAGATACACAAAACAAAGCTATAACCTTGAAGATGTGAGAGTAATAAGTTATATTGGAATAAGAAATATTGTTGTTATGGTTTTGGCAATCGCATATTTTACATCAATATATGTAGGAAAAAACCTGAAATTGAAAATGATTTTTGAAAAGATTTTTTTTATGTCAAAACGGTTTTTCGGAATACCTACATTTTATAATTATGCAATGGCTGATGGAATTTATAACTATCTTTACAACAATAAATATGGCATAGAATATCTAACGAAAAAAACACCGAAACTACCAAAAAGTCAGTTGGAATTAATTTTTGAATAATTTTGAGGAAACTCAAGACTTATATTTCCATTTTTTTAATCACTTTAATATTATTAATTTAAAGCCGTGTATTTTAGCTTTCTTCAAATAATAAAACAATTACCTTTTATACGACTTATAATACCGTTTATTGTAGGTATAAGCTTACAAATCGGGATATCATATACTTTTGATTATTATCTTCTTTTTGCTGTTTTGCTTATTATTTTACTATTTATTGAATTTATAAAATATAACAACCGGAGGTATAAATTAAGATTTATTTCAGGAATTTCAATAAACTTATTATTTTTAATTACGGGAGCTTGGTTAGTTCAGGTTAATACCAATGATGTTTTTGAATATTACGAAAAGGAAATTATTGCAGAAGTATTATTATCGGAACAACCTGTTGAGAAAGAAAAATCATTCAAAACATTTGCCGAAATTAATAAATTAATTCTTAATGATTCGATTTATGGTTCCGATAAGAAAATTGTTATTTATTTTGAAAAAGACAGTTTTGCAAAAAAATTAAATTACGGAGACAAAATAATATTCAAATCAAGAATTAATGAAATAAAAACTTCAGGAAATCCTTATGAATTTGATTATAAACAATTTCTTTTCAGAAAAGGGATTGTCGGGCAAATATATTTAAGATCGGCAAACTGGAAAAGAACAGCAGAGGAACAAGCAAACAGTGTTTTTGCTTTTGCAAATAAGGCACGTAATTATTTAGCAAACATATACAGGAATAATAATATTGAGGGTAATGAATTTGCAGTTTTGCAAGCATTAACACTAGGAGATAAAAGCGAAATAGATGAAGACGTAAGGCAATCATATGTTGCATCGGGGGCAATGCACATTTTAGCTGTTTCGGGTTTGCATGTAGGAATAATCTATGTTTTGTTTAATTTCTTTTTTCGTTTTTTTGATAAACTGAAAACTAAAAATTATGCATACGGAAAAGTGTTAAAAGCCGCAATACTTATTATAATCTTATGGTCTTTTGCAATTATCTCAGGACTCTCACCTTCCGTAAGCAGAGCAGCAACAATGTTTACTTTTGTAATTATCGGCAGAGCAATGAAACGGAAAATTAACATTTACAATTCATTAGCTGCATCTGCATTTATTTTATTACTTATAAACCCTTACCAAATAACAAATGTAGGTTTTCAATTGTCATACGCTGCTGTTTTTGCAATCGTTTATTTTCAACCGAGGATTTTAAAAATATTTGTAATTAAGAATAAGGTCATCTATTATATTTGGTCATTAACTGCGGTTTCTATTGCTGCTCAAATAGGTACTATTCCTATTACTTTGTTCTATTTTCATGTTTTTCCTTGGTATTTTATGCTTACAAATATTATTGTGATACCTGTTGCCACATTAATAATTTATTTAGCAGTTGCTCTGTTGTTAACCTCTTTTATTCCTGCTGTTTCATCGTTTTTCGCATATATTCTTAACCTTTGCATTCAATTTCTGAATAACTCGGTTTCTGTTATTGAAAGTTTACCGTATTCCTTTTCAGAAAACATATCTTTTAATACATCAGACTTAATATTTTCATCTTTGTTAGTTATTCTTTTTGCCGCATTTATTAGTTACAAGCAAGTAAAAACTATTTACAACATTCTGCTTATATTGATTATTTGGCTGAGTTGCAACACATTTAGCAAGGCACACAACAATTCGAACAATAAACTTTTTGTATATAACATTAAAGATATTTCTGCAATAAATATTATAGGTGAAAAAAATTATCTTATCACAAGTAAAAATTCTTTTAATAAAAACACAATAAAATACGGACCTTTAAGCAATTGGCAGCATTTAAATAAAACTAATTATATTCCTGTTAATATCTCAGATTCCGTTTATATTTCAAATTCAATAGTAAAGTATAAAAACTTTATTCTCAGCAATTCAAAGAAAATTTTAATTATTAATAATGAAACCCAAATTCGTTTTCAAGGAAATGATAAATTTAACATAGATTATATAATTATATCCGGAAATCCGGAAATAAAAATTAAAGAAGTTCTGGAATTATTTAATACCGAAACAATTATATTTGATTCTTCAAATAAATATTATTCTGTTAAAGAATGGGAAATTGAATGTAAAAATTTAAATCAAAATTATCATTCTGTAATTGACAATGGTGCATTCTCAAAGAAGTTGCAATAAAAAAACAATTTAACTGTTAACTTAACACATTGACAAACTGCTCATTGTATCAAAATATTCTTAAACTACATATTAAACAACTTTAATAATCATTTTTTTTGTATCTTTATAAAATTAATTCCTCTTATTCCGTAACTTATGAAGCATCCTGTTATTAACTCAACATTATTTTTTTTATTCTTATTTTCAACAATAAATATAAATGCTCAAAAATCAGATATAGACAGCTTACTGCAAGTTGTTCAAAATGCAGGAGAAGATACAGTTGCCGTAAATGCTCTTCTTAGCTTAGGTGAAAACAGCAGTATTGAGCCTCAAGAACAATTGATATATCTTAATAAAGCAGTAAACCTGTCTGACAAATTGAAGTTCAAAACCGGAACTGCAAAAGCTTATTCTATTCTCGGGATATATTATACAAACCAAGGTAATTTTGATAAAGCAATCGAATATCTGGAAGAAGCCTCAGAGTTGTTTAAAGAACTTGGCATCAAAGATATGGAGGTAGCAACTCTCGGCAATACGGGTAATGTTCATTGTTATTTAGGAGATTTTGAAAAAGGATTAGAATGTTTCTTGAGTGCCTTAGATGTTATGTATGAATTAGGAAATAAAAGTTGGATTGCTACAGCAAAAAACAACATCGGCAGTGTTTATGTTTTTCTTGATGAAGACAGCCTTGCATTAGATTATTACGAAGATGCCCTATCGCTTTATAAAGAAGTTAATGACGAATCAGGAATGTCATTGGCATTAGGAAATATGGGAAATGTTTATAACGATAACAAACAACATGAGCTTGCAATAAAATATTACCTTAAAGCTGTTGAATTAGATGAAAAAACCGGAAATATTCAACAATTAGCTTTAAATTACACAAACTTAGGAACAGCATACGGTGATATTAAAGATAACAAAAATGCTATAAAATATCTTGAAAAAGCAATTTACGGTTTTAAGGAAATAGGAAATAAAAACGGTTTGTCAATAACATATTTAACCCTGTCATTTTATTTCAGAGATATCGGAGATTATTATTCAGCAAGAAAATATCTGGATTTAAGTTTCAATATTACAAAAGAAATCGGTGCCAAACATACACTTATGAGAATATATGAAGAATTGGCTTATCATGACTCAATAGACGGAAATTTCGTTTCGGCATTAGAAAACTATAAAACTTATTCAGCTTTAAAAGATACAATATATAAATCTGAAAAATCTGAACAAATTGCAGAAATGCAAACAAAATTTGACACAGAGCAAAAAGAAAAAGAAAATGAACTTCTGAAAGAAAAAAATACTAAAAATGAATTACTTAATCAAAAAAAGAACATATTAATATTTGCAGTAATCGGGGCATTAGTTCTGATGTTGATTATAGGAATTATTGTAGTAAGAACCAGCAGAACAAGAAAAAAAATAAACGAAGAACTAAAAGAAAAGAATTTTGAAATAAACCAGCAAAAAGAAGAAATTACAACTCAAAATGAAATACTGAACAATCAAAACATTAAAATTGAAAAAAGTCATAAAAAAATAACCGACAGTATAAATTATGCAAGCAGAATTCAAAAAGCAATGCTGCCGTCAGAAGAAACTATTAATCAATATCTTCCCGAAAACTTCATTTTTTTCAAACCCAGAGATATTGTAAGCGGTGACTTTTATTGGGTAAAAAAAGTGAGAAATCATTTAATAATTGTTGTTGCAGATTGCACAGGACACGGAGTTCCCGGAGCAATGGTAAGTATGCTGGGTATGTCTTTGTTAAATGATATCGTAAATAAAGAAAACGTTACAAAAGCAAGTCAAGTTTTGGAAGAATTGCGTTCCGGAATTAAAAAATCATTCAAACAAACCGGAAATATGGATGAACAAAAAGACGGAATGGATTTAGCTTTATGTGTAATTAATTCAGAAACTAATGTTATGCAATATTCCGGAGCAAATATTCCTTTATATCATTACAGGGAAAATGAATTATTAATATACAAACCAATACCGAACCCGATAGGAATAAGCTACAAAGAAACACCTTTCAATACCGTTGAAATAAATTTACAAAAAAATGATGTTTTTTATATGTTCTCCGATGGCATTGTCGATCAGTTTCACCATAAAACAAATAAAAAATTCAAATCTTCCGGCTTAAAAGAATTATTAAATAAAATCCACCAAGAAAGTCCTGAATACCAGAAAAATAAATTCGAAAATCTTTATAACGAATGGACAGGAAACTTAAATAACCAAACTGACGATATTTTGGTTATGAGTTTTAAAATAATATAAAATATTAGGAAATTCATTAAAATTTTATTCCTTTGCAAAGATATGAAACAAATTTGTTTCATAATAATTACTAATTACAAAAAGTTTTATGAGTAAAATTGTTGAAAAATACGCAGAACTGCCAAGACCTATCAGAAGACCTTTGTGGAGATTATGGCATAATTTAATCACTTCGTTTGACAAAAAGAAAACAACAGTTTTTATGAATTACGGGTATGCAAGCGATAACGGAGAATTTACAGATTTAAATCTTAAACCCGAAGATATTGCAGACAAATACAGCATCCAATTATATGATCATGTTGCCGGAAGTGAAGACCTTACAGATAAAGACGTTCTTGAAGTAGGATGCGGAAGAGGCGGAGGAGCTTCATTCTTAGCCAGATATTATAAACCAAAATCATATATCGGTTTAGACATTTCTAAAAAAACTACTCTTTTCTGCAACAACCATCATAAAGCAGATGGCTTAAAGTTTGTTAAGGGGCATGCAGAACAACTCCCTTTTGAAGATTCAAGCTTTGATGCAGTTGTTAATGTTGAATCTGCAAGAGTGTACGGAAATATTCCTAAATTTTTTCAAGAAGTTTACAGAGTTTTAAGACCCGAAGGCAAATTTCTTTTTGCAGATATGATAAAACCTAAAGATATTGATTTTATTAACAAATCGTTAGAGGAGGCAGGACTAAAACTAATTGAAAAGCAAAATATCAGAGAAAATGTTGTAAAAGCATTAATTTTAGATACTGAATACAGAAAAGAACGAATAAGAGAAGGAGCTCCTAAATTCTTACATAAATCATTTTTTCAATTTGCAGGTGTTGAAGGCTCGGAAAGATTTGATGCTTTTGATAAAAACAGAATTGATTATTGGAGTTATACCCTCACAAAATAATTTCAAAAACTACAATACAAAAAAAACAGTTCATATTTTGAGCTGTTTTTTTTGTATCAACTCTGTATATTTATTTCCTTTTAAAGCACACCCTGTACAACTTCCCGAACAAGAATGCAAATTATCAGTCTTTTTACTCGGCAACAGAAAAACAATAAAGTTATATGCAGTATATAAAATTGCGGCAATTATTATTATGTATGTTATTATTTCCTGAATCATAATAAAAACTAATTTTGAGTTATAATAAACTTCCTATTTGGTAAATTGCAAAAGAAAGCAACCAAGCTAAAGCCGTTGTGTAAACAACCAAAAAACCTGCCCATTTCCAACTTCCCGATTCTTTCCTTACTGCAGCAATAACGGCAATACACGGAAAATATATCAAAATAAAAACTAAAAACGAAATTGAAACCAAAGGAGTAAATATTTTTTCTCCTTTATGTTTTCCGGTTTGATATACTTCATTTTTTATAGCTTTTTTAAGGGCTTCCGATGCATCATCTTTATCAAACTCTGCTCCGTATAAAACTCCCATAGTGCTTACAACAATTTCTTTTGCAGCAACTCCCGTTAAAATACTCACTCCTATTTTCCAATCAAAACCCAAAGGTCTGATTGCAGGCTCAATAAATTGTCCTATTTTCCCTATATACGAGTTCTCTTGTAAAACAGTTTTTTTCTTATTTATAAGTCTTTCAATCTCTGCTTTATATATCTCTTTTTCTGTATTAAAAGCATGTTTAACATTCAAAACTTGAATTCTTTTATCAATTTTTTCAGTTACCTCATTACTTGTGGGAAAATAACCTAATGCCCAAATAATAATTGAAGCAATTAAAATAACACCTCCCATCTTTTTAAGATATTGAGAACCTTTATGCCACATATGTTTCAAAGAAATTCTCATAATAGGTTTTCTGTACGGAGGTAATTCCATAACAAAAGGAGCATCTTTCGACTTAAAAAATAACTTTTTAAAAATCTTTGCAACAACAATTGAAACTAAGATGCCCGCAGCATAAATCAAAAACAAAACAGTTCCTGCATTATCAGGAAAAACAGCACCGATAATTACTAAATATATGGGTAAACGTGCACTGCAAGACATAAAAGGGTTAATAAGCATTGTAAGTAATCTGTCATTTCTGTTCTCCAATGTTCTTGTTGACATAACAGCCGGAACATTACATCCGAAGCCCATTACCAAAGGAATAAACGATTTTCCGTGCAAACCTATTTTATGCATTAATTTATCGGTAATGAAAGCAGCTCTTGACATATAACCGGTATCTTCCATTAATGAAATAATAAAAAACAAAATTAAGATATTAGGAAGGAAAACAATTACCCCTCCTACTCCTCCGATAACTCCGTCAATAATTAAATCTTTCAGCATTCCTTCCTGCATAAATCTTTGAATAAGATTTGCAATAATTGAAACAAGTTCTTCAATCCATGCCATAGGAAATGCACCCAAAGTAAATGTTGCCTGAAACATCAACCACATAATAGCAACAAAAATAGGAATTCCTAAATGCCTATGTGTTAAAACTTTATCAATTTTGAATGTTCTGTCGTCAATTTTAACATCTCCTTTCTTATAAGTTTCTTTCAGTGCACCTCTTATAAATCCGTAACGAGCATCAATAATTAAAGTTTCTGCATCTTCTTTTAAATGGCTTTCAATTTTTTTTCTTAATTTATTTCCTGTTTCCAGAATTTCTTCTCCGTCAACAGTATTTTTTAATATCCTTTGTGTACGAGTATCATTTTCCAACAAACTCAAAGCAAGAAATCTGGGTGCAACTTTTCTCGTTAATTGCAAATTCTCCTCAGTATAAATCTTTTCTTGAAGTTGAGTAACAGCTTTTTCAAAAGGTTTTCCGTAATTAATGTGCACATGTCTTACAATAGTATCTTTATCCTCATAAACATCAATTAACTTATCAAAAAGTTTTTTTATTCCTTTTCCGCTTGAAGCAACAGTAGGAATAATCGGGACACCAATCATTGCTGCTAATTCTTTATAATTAAATTGGTCACCTCTTTTCTCTAATTCGTCAAACATATTTAATGCAATCACCAACTTAATATCCATATCAATCAGGCGAGTAGTTAAATACAAGTTACGTTCTAAATTTGAAGCATCAACAACATTTACCACAATATCAGGCATTTCATCAAAAATATGCTCTCTTACATATAACTCTTCCGGCGTATATGCAGTTAATGAATACGTTCCGGGCAAATCAGTAACATTAAATGTGTAACCTTTATATTTTTTAACCGATTTTTTTGCATCAACGGTAACACCGCTGTAATTCCCTACATGCTCTGTTGCTCCCGTTGCCTTATTAAAAAAAGTAGTTTTCCCGCAATTTGGGTTTCCGACCAAAGCAATATTAATTATTTTACTTTTTTCTTTCGCAGATTTCTTTAAGATATTATTACCTGTAGTTCCGTTATATTTTTCCGTAATAATATTTTTTGCTTCTTCTTTATTAACAACCTCAACTAACTCAGCTTCACGTCTTCGAAGAGATATGTGATAACCCATAATACTGTATTCTATGGGGTCTTTAAGGGGGGCATTTTTTATTACGGTAACTTTTTGACCTTTAATAAAGCCCATTTCGGTAATACGTTTTCGGAATGCACCTCGCCCCTTAACTTTAACTATAACAGCCTCTTCATTATTTTTTAATAAAGATAAATTCATTCCGATTATACTATTTTTTGTGTTGCAAAGTTATTTACTTATACAACTGATACAATCCCTATGTTTAGGTATTTTTTAAAAAAAATTGATTGTTACGATTAAAAAAGTATTAATTTTGTAAAAATTTGAAGAATGAAGGAAAAAGATATAAAAAAGTTGTTGCAAAATAAATTGAAAAAATCTTTTTCAAATGTAAAGATATTTGAAGAAGGTATTGATTTGGAAACTCAATTGGAGTTTGAAAAGATGACTAAACTATTTATTGAAAACAACAAAGAAAAGACGGAAGTTTTTATTTCAGAAAATGATTTATTTAATGAAAGTATTGAAACGGAATTTAAAAAAAACATTTTAATTGAATTAAGTTTCTCCGATGATGTAAAAGCATACAGATTAATAGAAAGATTTCAAAATGAATGTATTCCCGAACTAAAAAAATGGGCAGCTCTTGCACTTCAAAAAAGCAGAGCACACATAGAACATTCATTAAGTAACGAAGATAAAGTTTATATTTCTTCCGGTTTAGGCGGTTTAGGAGATAAACTCAGGTATTTTTTTGTGCTTTCGGCAAAAGACGACCTTCTGTTTAGTGATTTACATAAAAACATACTTAAAAAAGAAATTGAATTTACTATTTCAAAATATCAAGGAATAGTTGAGGATATATTATTTTATGATTATTATGTTACAATTGTATGTTTGGTTTCTTTGCATCACAGTTTAGATAAAATATTTAAAAATATTCTTGATGATTGCAATGAACTCGGAGACTTTCTTTCTGACAGAGTTATTGCAACTAATACAGAAAAGATTAATGAAGACACAATTGAAAAGATTTTAAATGAAGACCCGGAAACAATCCAATCATTTGAACAAAATGAAGAATCTGATTTTTTCGGAATAGATAATTTTGATGATGATGATGAATATTTTGACGATTTTGACGATGACGATTTTGACGATGACGACACACCCTTTTAATGATAATAATTTTTTTGTAATTTAAAAGAACAAAAATCAGAAAATATAACACTCTAATATTGCTGTTTTTTATATTGTTTTCTTGCCGAGATAACATTCGTCAAGCTGAACCTAAACTTCCTGAATTACGAAAAAACATAGGCGGTATTCCGAAACAAGTTTCATGTAACATTGCAGAAGAAACAGTATTTAAAAAGTTTGTTACAGATTTAACAACCGGAGGTTACAATATACAGAAATTAAAAGATTGGAATATCACATATAAAAATCACATTATTTCGGAAAACTATAACCTAAATGATAGTTTTATCGTACTTCCTGAAAATACAATATGGAAGGGTATAAAAAGATTAAAGACACACCATAATCGAGAAGTAACTGAAATAAAATTTGATAACACAAAAATAACTGAAATACTTGTGAAGCGTAATAAAAACAAATCTTTTATTGCAGATATTAAAATTGTACAGTTCTTATTTCAAAACGAAGAAGAGGTTCAAAAATCAACAGAAAAGTTAAAACTTATTTCATATTACACAATAAATACAGCCGGGCTAAAGAATCCGAACTGCTGGTGGATTCATAATTGTGCAATTTATTTTTGCAGAACTCGATCTGCTTCTACCTCATTTAAAACTGTTATAAAAACATTTGAGAAAAAGAACGGTAATGTAGAAATAAAGCGATGGTAAATTAATTCAAATAACAGAAATTTTACAAAAAAACAATATCATTGATTACCGTTTCTCCGGCTTCATTATTCAAACGTTCAATAATAACAGATTTCATCATCGACAATTCATATTTAACAACGGAAGAACTTATTTTTATATGAAAAACACTATTCTTTATAAAAATATATTCAGTTTGTCCGGCAACATTAACTCCCATTATCTTATCCCAACTGTTTTTTAATTGGATCTCCTTAATTTTTTGTTTTGCCCCTATTGCATGTAAATAGCGTTGAATAACGTTTTTTAAAGGTTCTGTATTATTTCTTTTCATACATTTAATTAATTAAAGTAACTTCACGTTCAATCTTCACTCCGAACTTCTCAAAAACAGAATTTTGTATCTTCTCAGAAAAATTTAAAATATCTTTTCCGCTTGCATTATTATAATTTACAATTACTAATGCCTGCTTATCATGAACACCTGTGCCGTTTTCTCGTTTCCCCTTCCAATTACATAAATCAATCAATTGTCCTGCGGCTAACTTTATCTTCTCGTCGGGAGCAGGGTAAGAAACTAATTCAGGGAATTTTTCTTTTAATTCTTTGAAATAACCGGTTTTAACAACAGGGTTTTTAAAAAAACTGCCGGCATTAGGAAACTCATCCGGATTAGGTAATTTCCTTGCTCTGATATTGATAACTGCCTGCCTTACATCAGAAATTCCGGGATTATTTATTAATTTTAATTCATCGTTAAGATTACCGTAATCAAGGTTTAATTTATGTTTTTTAGATAATTTGAAAGTTACATTCAAAATTATATACTTATTTCTTAATTCACTCTTAAAAATACTGTCCCTGTAACCGAATTTACAATTTTTATTCAGAAATACCTCTTTTTTTAATGTTTTTCGGTTTAAAACCTCAATTTCATCAATAATATCCTTAACCTCAACACCGTAAGCTCCTATATTTTGAACAGGGGAAGCTCCGACCGTTCCCGGAATAAAAGAGAGGTTTTCAACACCACCGTAATTATTTATAACGCAATACTCTACAAAGTCATCCCATATTTCACCTGCTGCTGCTTTTATAAAAACAAAATTACTGTTTTCTTGCACAACACTAATTCCCTTACTCTTAATTAAAACAATTGTTCCTTTATAATCTTCTGAAAACAGAACATTGCTGCCTCCGCCTAAAATATAATACGGCTCTTCTCTTCCTTTATCAGATTTCAAAAAACTGATTAGTTCATTTTCATTAAAACAAAAAAAGGAATAAACAGACTTAACATCAATGCCAAATGTGTTATATTCCTTTAATGACAGGAATTTCTTATAATTCATTTTAACTATTATTCTGCCGGTTCTGTATCAACTTTTACTTTTAAAACAAAGTATTTTTTGTCAACATCAGCAGGAAAAAACATATAATCCAACGGATTTTGAGTTTTCCTTGTAATATCAATTAACCCTAAACCTGCACCGCCTTTACCTGAAATTCTCCCTTCCCGTAATTGCTTTTTATACATTGACTTTAACTCTTCAGGTGTAGCTGCATTTAAATCATCTATTGTAGCTTTTAAACTTTGCTCTTGCTGTCCGTCAACCAAGTTTGCAGTAATTATATGATACGCATCATTTTTCTTACCTAACATAAACAAACCTTTGCCCATATTAATATCATGAAACATATTTTCAGAATGCTTTGTCATATTTTGCAAAATCTCAATCATTGTATGATGCAAAGTACGTTTTACTTTTCTGGATTCATTTTGTTTTTCTGTCTCATTTTCTGTTAATGCAGTAAACACTTTTGTAATCGTATGGCTGAACTTCCCGACATAAACTAAGGATATGCCATGCTCTTCAAAACTGTCATATAACAAAATCAAAGAACTTAAAAATGTTGAATCAAAATCTCTCATAATAGAATTTAGAAGTTTTTATTATTTAATCCCAAAATTAATAATAATTATGGAATTTTTAAGTCTATTTTATATCTTTGTTCAATAAATATCAAATTTTATACCATTATGAAGAATATTAAGAAAATTGCAATAATACTGTTAGGTTTTATTTTAATCTCAAATTTCTCTTTTTCACAAAAATATAAAGAAATTTCAGTTGCAGATTTATGGAAAAAATGGACTTTTTGGGCAGGCTCAGTATACGGCATCAGGTCTATGAATGACGGAACACATTATACAACAAGCACAAGAAACGGCGATATTATTAAATACAGTTATAACACAGGAGATGTTACAGATACAGTATTTAAAGCTTCTGAATTTAAAATTGTACCCGATGAATACGAATTTAATTCGAATGAATCAAAAATATTACTCCAAACAAACTATGAACGTATTTACAGAAGGTCATTTACTGCAAATTATTATGTTTATAACATTAAGACGAATAAAATTGCAGAAGTTTCAAAAAATGGAAAACAGCAAATAGCAAGTTTCTCTCCCGATGCCGAAAATATTGCCTTTATCAGAGATAACAACATATTTATAAAAAACCTTAAAACCGGTAATGAAAAACAAATCACTGCCGGCGGAAAGAAAAATGAAATAATAAACGGAATTCCTGATTGGGTTTACGAAGAAGAATTTGAATTTAACAAAGCGTATGAATGGTCGCCTGACGGAAAGAAAATCGCATACATTAAATTTAACGAATCCAATGTAAAAATGTTTGATATGACAGTTTATGCAGGTGATTTCCCTAAAATTGAGCAAAATAAGTTATATCCCGAAAACAGAACTTTCAAATATCCGAAAGCCGGAGAAGATAATTCAATTGTAAGTGTTCATATCTATAACCTTGAAACAGGAAAAACAATTCCTGTTGATATAGGCTCAGAAACTGACATTTACATTCCGAGATTAAGGTGGACAAAAGATATTAACAAGTTAGCAGTATTCAGAATGAACCGATTGCAAAATAAATTTGAATTATTATATGCCGACCCTAATACCGGAAAAACAAATACGGCATATACCGAAACAAATAAATATTACTTTGATGAAACTGATTTTGATAACTTACAATTTACCGATGACGGAAAATATTTTGTAATGACAAGTGAAAGAGACGGATACAGACATTTATATTTGCACGATATAAGCGGCAAAGAAATTATACAATTAACAAAAGGCAAATGGGATATTACCGATTTTTTGGGCTATGACTCTGCAAACAAAATGTTCTATTATCAATCAGCAGAAGAATCACCGATACACAGAGCAATATACAAAATAAATATTAAGGGGAAGAAAAAAGAAAAACTGTCAGAAAAAAAAGGAACAAATAATGCTGAATTCAGCAAAAACTTTAAATATTACATTAACTTCTTTTCTAATTCCGAAACCCCGAAATATATTACACTTCACAACTCTAAAAAAGATTTAATAAGAGTTTTAAAAGATAACAGCAGAATAAAATCATTAATAAAAGAATACGGAGGAGTAAATAAAAAGTTCTTCAAATTTAAAGCTTCCGAAAATGTTGAACTGAACGCATACATGATAACTCCTCCTGATTTCAAAGAAACCGAAAAATACCCGGTTATTATTACACAATACAGCGGACCGGGTTCACAACAAGTACTTGACCGTTGGAGCTTCGGTTGGGATAACTTACTGGCACAAAAAGGAATAATAGTACTTTGTGTTGACCCCAGAGGAACAGGAGGCAGAGGTGAAGAATTCAGAAAACAAACCTATCAACAACTCGGTAAACTTGAAACAGTTGACTTAATTGAAACTGCAAAATATTTAAAAACTTTGCCGTACATTAACAAAGAAAAAATCGGAATATGGGGTTGGAGTTACGGCGGGTTTATGACATCGCTTTGCATGACAAAAGGAGCTGATGATTTCAGTACAGGAATTGCAGTTGCACCCGTTACAAATTGGAGGTATTATGATAACATCTATACAGAACGATTTATGCGAACACCACAAGAAAACCCGACAGGTTATGATGATAATTCCCCTATTAATTTTGCCGACAAACTAAAAGGCGACTTTTTAATTGTACACGGCTCTGCCGATGATAACGTTCACCTGCAAAATACTGTCGAATTTACGGAAGCATTAGTTCAAGCCGACAAACAATTTCAACAATTTATTTACACAAACAGAAATCACAGCATATACGGAGGCAATACCCGATTCCACCTATACACAATGATGCTGAACTTTTGGGAAGAATATTTATTGAATAAAAAATAACCCCTCTTATTCTGTAAAACAAGCAATTGGTATAAGTAGGGTTTGCTGAAAAGCTCACAGGTGCATTAGATTTCAAGTTTCTCGTTTGAAGTCGTATATAAATACTGCGAAATAAGAGAAATTTGAAAGATAGTGTGTCTGTGGGCAGCTAAAATATTTTACACAAGTGCAGGGAAATAGGGCGAAATGAATTAAAAACCTTGCACTTGTATATGTAAATAATCTTATAAATGACTGAAAAATAAATATATTAGCGTTTTTCAGCAAGCCCTAAGTAATAAAGCATTGAACCATTATACCTTTGAATAAGTATGGATTTCAGAACAAACGAAATATCAAAAGCAGAAGAAATTTTTGAGCAACAACTAAGACCGGCACAATTTACCGACTTCAAAGGACAGCAAAAAATAATGGAAAACCTTAAAGTTTTTGTTAAGGCTGCAATTATGCGAGGCGAAGCTCTTGATCATGTTCTTTTGCACGGACCTCCCGGACTCGGAAAAACAACTCTTTCAAACATTATCGCAAATGAACTTGGTGTTAATATGAAAATAACTTCCGGTCCCGTACTTGATAAACCCGGTGATTTAGCCGGTTTACTTACCGGACTCGAGGAAAATGATGTACTTTTTATAGATGAAATTCATCGTTTAAGTCCTATTATTGAAGAATATCTATATTCCGCAATGGAAGATTTCAGAATTGATATTATGATTGATAAAGGACCGGCAGCTCGTTCATTACAACTGGAATTAAATAATTTTACTTTAGTCGGTGCAACAACCAGAGCAGGACTTTTGACTTCTCCTTTAAGAGCAAGGTTCGGAATAAAATTTTTACTCGAATATTATAATGCAGATGTTTTAAAAACAATTATTAAGCGTTCGTCCGGTATTTTAAATATTGAAATTAAAGAAAACGCAGCAATCGAAATTGCACGAAGAAGCAGAGGAACACCTCGTATCGCAAATGCTTTATTGAGAAGAGTTCGAGACTTTGCACAAGTTAAAGGAAGCGGAATTATTGATATTGAAATAGCAAAATACTCATTGGATGCTCTAAATATCGATAAAAAAGGATTGGATGAAATGGATAATAAAATACTTAATACCATTATCGACAAGTTCAGCGGAGGTCCGGTCGGTGTCGGAACAATAGCAACAGCTGTGGGAGAAGATGCCGGAACAATAGAAGAAGTTTATGAACCTTTTTTAATTATGGAAGGCTTCATTAAACGAACCATGCGAGGCAGAGAAGTAACCGAAGCAGCATATAAACATCTCGGAAAAATAAATTATAATAATCAAAACCAATTGTTTTAAATTATTTATTATGAAAAAACTTTTTGTTATATTGTTAATATTAAGCACTATACAAATTTTTTCTCAAACTAAAAGAAAAAAGTTTAATTTTCAAATAGGAGGAGGTCCGTCAATTCATAACTTTTATTATAACCAAATAACATTTGAAACTGAATTAAATTATTACATTAATAAATACTTTACAACTTCTTTTTCTTTTAACTATACAAAAGGAGATGTTTTCGAAATAGTATATTATGAGTATTTTCAACCAAACTTAACTTTGTTTATTTCTCCTTTTAAAAATAATCGGAAAAATGATTTTAGATTAGGATACGGAATATCTGAATTATTCTTTATTAATTTAACAAACGACAAAAAGATTCACAAAACAGGACACAATATTGTAATAGAAGACAATTATAAAATAAAAAATAAATATATAATAGGCTTAAAATTATTTGGACAAACCTATTTGCACTCTAAAAGAGAAGGCTATGAACATGGTGATTTTGGAGGATTATTAAAAATAGGAGTAATTTTTTAACATGGTATAAAATGAAAGATACTTTTGACAAAATATATAAATTCAGCATGATATTTTTATGCAAAAACCCTTAAAAGAAAAATTTTTGCTAAATCTTGAATTAACAGAACTTATGTGTGAAATGACAAGAATAAGAGTAATTAAAAAACAAATAAAATAAGCAGTTTTCAAAGAAATTTATCACGATATTTTTTCAGAAAAAGAATTTTAAGAAATACATCAAACTTTTAACTTAATATAATCAATTATGAAGAATGTTGTTTTATTTATTGTTATTATTATTACATTATCAAACAATGTTTTTTCGCAAAATAAAAAAATTAATTTATTTATAGGAGCCGGTATCTCAAATCAACTTTTTTGTTCTAAAGATTTTGTAATAGAAACAGAACTTAACTATAAAATAAATAATTATTTTTAGTAATACATCAGGAAAATGTAGTGTTTTTGGAACTCATTATATTAATTATTTTTCTGCAGATATTAATTTTTATATTTCACCTTTTAAAAATAATAAAAAAAATGATTTCAAATTAGGAGGAGGTTTTTCAGAATATATAGAATTAAGTAATAATGAATTTTTACCCGGTTATAATTTTGTTATAGAAAACAACTATTTGGTTAATCAAAAATTTATAATAGGACTAAAAGTTTTTTCTCATTATTATGAAAAAGAACGGAGAGAAGAACTAAATATTGGCGTATTATTAAAATTGGGAGTACCTTTATAGCTTTTAACTTTATACAAAAAAAATGAAACTAATTATACCGATGGCAGGAATGGGCAAAAGAATGAGACCACACACTCTCACAATTCCGAAACCTTTAATTCCTATTGCAGGAGAACCGATTGTAAAACGCTTAGCCGAAGAAATAACAAAAGTATCAAAATCAAAAGTTGAAGAAATTGCGTTTATTATCGGTCGTTTTGGAGAAGAAGTTGAACAAACACTATTAAAAATTGCAACAAATCTCGGAGCAGAAGGCAAAATATATTATCAAGAAGAAGCTCTCGGAACAGCCCACGCAATTTATTGTGCAGAACCGTCACTAAACGGAAAAGTTACGGTTGCTTTTGCTGACACACTTTTTAAAGCAGATTTTGATTTAAATGAAGAAACAGACTCAGTAATTTGGACAAAAAAAGTTGATAACCCCGAAGCATTCGGAGTTGTTAAAAAAGATGCACAAGGAAATATCACAGATTTTATAGAAAAACCCAAAGAATTTGTTTCAGACGAAGCAATCATAGGAATTTACTATTTTAAAGACGGAGAAAATTTAAGAGAAGAACTAAAATATTTAATTGAAAATAACATAAGAGGAAACAACGAATATCAATTAACCGATGTTCTTGAAAATATGAAAAATAAAGGCATCGGTTTTAAATCTGCTACGGTTACTGAGTGGTTAGATTGCGGTAATAAAGATGCAACAGTTCACACAAACCAAAGAATTCTGCACCATCTCGGAAACAAAGTTTCAAGCAAAAGCGAGCAAAACTTTTCCGTAATAATAGAACCATGTTTTATTGATGAAGGTGCAATTATAAACAATTCAGTAGTAGGACCTTATGTTTCAGTAGGAAAAAACACGATAATAAAAAACTCTGTAATCAGCAATTCAATAATACAAACTAATTGTAACATTAAAGAAGCAATCTTTGCAAATTCAATGATTGGAAACTATGTAAACATTAATAAAGAAAAAGATGATTTCAGCATCGGAGATTACAATTCAATTACCTAATTTAAAATAATATAATAATACAATGCTGAAATATATTGTATCATTGTATGTTTATTTCAACAAATAATTATTAAAAATTTGAAAAACAAACTATATATATTAGCAATATTTCTATTTATTATATCGTCATGTTCACAGCAAAAAAGCGGAATTAAAAAAGATAATAACCCTGAAAAAGACAAACAAAAATTTACATATCTTTTCAGTGAAGCAAACAAAAACAGATTACTCGGAAATCCGGAAAAAGCAGTTGAACTATACGTTTCGGCAATTGATATAAATCCTAAAAGTGCTGCATCAAATTATTATCTTGCAAGCATATTTTTATATGAAAAAAAATATAATACAGCTCTAACTTTTGCTGAAAATGCAGTAACCCTTAATTCAGAAAACATTTGGTATAATATTATTAAAGCCGATATTTTGTCCTTTCAAAATAAAACGGCAGAAGCTATTAATATTTATAATAACATTCAAAAAAAGCAACCGAAAAATGAATTGATTTATAACAGAATAATTGATATTCTTATAAACCGAATAAATTTGAATAAAATAAATTCAACAAATATTTCTGTTGTAAAAAACGATTATTTAAAACTAATTAACATTTATTCCGAAAAACAAACACATTTCGGATATGATACGGAAATTTCATATAACCTGTATAAACTTTATATGGACATTCGAGATTTAAAAAATGCAAAAGAAACACTTAATGCAATAATAAAAAATGAACCGAATGAACCAAAATATCAAGCATTACTTGCAGAATTTTACTTTTCGCAAAACGAAACAAAAAAAGCTGAAGAAATTTATAAAAAAATAAAGAAAAATTTTCCGAACGAATCTTCCGTAAAACTCTCTTATGCAATTTTCTGTAAAGTTACCGGAAAACAAAAAGAATATCTAAAATTAACCAAAGAACTATTAAGTTCTGATATAGAGCTAAATACAAAAATTAATCTGTTAATTTCCGGGCAATACCCCAACTTTCCGAAGCAACAATATGAGCAACTTATAAATGAACTTTACAAACATCATTCTGATGATTTAACAGCAAACACCTTACTTGCAGAGTATTACATTAATGAAGATAAAGAAAAAACAATACCCTATTTAAAAAAAGCAGTTGAATTAAGTAATTCCGACATTAATTTAATTTTAACATATTTTGAGATTTTATACGACACAAAAAACTTTGAATATTTATATAATGAATCAAAAAAGTATTTGGAACAATATCCTAATCTTCCGAAAATATTTCTGTATAACGGATTGTCAGCATACAAAATAGGTAAATTTAACGAAGCAATTTTTATATTAGATTCAGGTAAAGATTTAGTAATTGAAAACAATAAATTATTAGTTCAGTTTCATTACTACCTTGCCGAAAGTTTTCATGAAAAAAATGAAAATAGCAAATCAGACGAGCAATTTGAAAAAACCCTACAAATCAACCCCAAATTTTACTTAGCACTAAATAATTATTCATATTATTTGTCCGAAAGAAACCAAAATATTGAAAAAGCGTTGCAAATGGCAGAAACGTGTATCAATTATCAAAACAACAACCCTGTTTTTTGTAATACTTATGCAAAAGCACTGTTAAAAAATAAAAAATACGATAAAGCCCTTCCATTTTCCGAAAAAGCAATAAATACTATTCCCGATAATGCTGAATTTTTAGAAACTATCGGAGATATTTATTTTGCAAAAAATAAAAAAGAAAAAGCAAAGGAATTTTGGGAAAAATCTGAAGAAAAAGGAAATACATCAAAAACACTTGAATACAAACTTAAAAATATAAATAAACTCACAATTGATGAGTTATAAATGATAAAATGAAAAAAACAAACATTTTTATAATATTAACCTTACTATTTTCTTCATGCGGTATTTTTAAAAAATCGGTACAGCCGGAAGACAAGTATGATAATTCTTTTATCGAAAAAATAAAAGTTCAAACAGCACTCGATTCCATTCAAAAGCATTATCCGAAAATCGAAACCTTTTATTGCGGATTTACCGGAAACTATGAAAAAAAAGACCAAAAATTACCGCTGAAAGGATTAATTAAAATAAAAACAGATGAATTTATTTGGATTTCCGTAAGACCCGTTATGGGAATTGAAATATCAAGAATTTTAATAACACAAGACAGTATCAAAGTAATTGATAAAATAAAAAATGAATATTTTGCAGAAAACATAAACTATTTAAAATCAAAAGTCGGCTTTGAACTAAACTACGAAACTATACAAGCAATCTTTTTAAACCGGTTTTTTATTTTTCCGCCCGAAAACAAAATAGAATCATATTTTCTAATTAATGTTGAAAACAACAAAACATTAAGTGCAACCGGAATTTTTTCCGGAATGAACATAAGCCACAATACAATTTTTTCCGAAAACAACTTTATAATTTATGAAAATAATTTAAAACTGTTTAATAAAAACCAATCGTTGAATATTGCCTATTCAAACTTTCAACCTTTAAATAAAAAAGAATTTCCGAATACAATTCAAATTATTATTAAAGATGCTGTAAATTTATCAATGTTTAATATTTCTTATAAAAACATTAAAATTAACGAAACAATAAAAGCGTCCTTTAAAATACCCGAAAATTTTAAACGCGTGAAATTTGAATAAAAAAACCATCATATATGCGAGCATAATTTTTCTTTTCTTTTGTTTTTCAAAAAAAACATTTGCCCAATCTAAATTAGAAAAAGCAGAAAAGGAATTAAACAAAGCAAGAAATTTATTAAAATCTCTTGATAAAAAATCTACAAGAACATTCACAAAATTTAAAATAAGAAAAAAACAAATTGAGCTTCAAGAAAACTTATTAAAAAACATAAAAATAGAAATTAGTAACTTAGAAAAAGAAATTGAAAAAAACACCGAAAGAAAAGAAGAATTGCAAAAAGAAATTAAAAGACTTCAATCTGAATACGAAGAATTAATTTTATACGCATACAAAACAAGAAAAACCCGAGACAAAACAATGTATATTTTTTCTGCAAAAACATTCAGCCAAGCATACAGAAGATTTGTTTATTTACAATATCTCACAGAATATCTCGAGGAAACAACAAAAGATTTAGAGATAAAAAACGACAGCATTTCAATCATAAACGAACACTTAATTTCTCAAAAAGACGATAAACTTTTATTAAAAGAAAAACAAACAGACGAACTTATTCGTTTGAACGAATCAAAAAAAATACTTTCAAATATTTTAAACAACCTTCAAACAAAAAAGGCAGAATTAATTGCCGAAGTAAAAAGAAAAGAAAAAATAGCAGCATCTTTAAGAAAGTCTATTAAAAAAAATGTAGGAACAAACACAAGTGCAAAAAAAACAAAACTATCACTAAATTTCGAAAAAAATAAAGGACGTTTCCCGTTTCCCGTTAAAGGAATTATTACATCTTCTTTCGGAAAACATACTCATTCTGTTCTAAAAAACGTTCAAGTAAATAATGACGGAATTGAAATTGCCTCTGCAAAAGGCGAAAAAGTAAAAGCAATACATCCCGGAGTTATTTCACAAGTGTTAAAAATACCCGGAGGGCAAAATGCGATTATCATAAAACATGGTCAATATTATTCCGTTTATTCAAATATGCAAGATGTGTATGTAAGCAAAGGAGCAAAAGTTAAAAGAGGAGAAGCAATAGGAACCCCGAATGCAAGAATATTAAATTTTCAAATTTGGTTTCAAAATAAAAAGCTTAATCCTCAAAAATGGTTAAAATAGAACACAAAATAATATTAAGAACTTAAAATGCAAGCATATAAAAATCTAATACAAAAACTTGATATTTTTATAAAAAAGTATTATAAAATCAGGCTTATAAGAGGACTTATTTTGGCATTTACAATACTATTGTCCTTTTATTTGCTAATTTCTCTTTCCGAATTTTTCATTCATTTTTCTGTTTTAGGAAGAACAATTATTTTCTTTTTATTAATTTCTGTTTTGTCGGCAATTTCTGTATGGTTTATTATAATTCCTGCTTTAAAACTTCTGAAAATAGGAAAAATAATATCTTACAAAGAAGCTTCAAATATTATAAAAAAGCACTTTCCTGAAATAAAAGATAAACTTTTGAATGTTCTCGAACTTCATGAGCAAAATAAAGAAAGTGCTCTTGTAACGGCGGCAATAAACCAAAAAGCAGAAAAAATTAAAGTTTTTCCTTTTAAAAAGGCTGTTCAACATAAAGAAAACATTAAGTATTTGAAATATGCCGTTCCCGTTTTATTAATTTTTATTGCAATACTAACAATTTCTCCCTCTGTTTTTAAAGAAAGCACAAAAAGAATCGTAAACTATAAACAAGAGTATATTGAACCCGCTCCGTTTTCTTTTATATTGTTAAATGATACACTAAACACAAAAAGAGGAAATGACTTTACCGTAAAACTAAAAATTAAAGGAGAATATATTCCCGATGAAGTTTTTATAAACTATGCCGGAAATAATTTTTTAATGAAAACCGAGAAAAACAAAAAAACAGAACATTTTTACGAATTTAAAAACTTAAACAACTCATTAGATTTTTACTTTTCGGCACAAGACATTAAATCAGAAAACTATAAAATCCAAGTTTTGCCGTCTCCCACGGTTTTAAATTTTTTTGTAGATATAAATTATCCGGCATATACAGGAGAAAAAGATACAACTTATAATAATATAGGAGATATTGTTGTTCCGTACGGATCAAAACTAAAATGGAAATTTACAACCAAAAATGTAGATTCTCTATACTTGTTTTCAGAAAAAAACAGGATAAAAACAAAAAAGAGCAATACATTTTTTGAATACAACAAAACTATTTATAACAACTTTAAATATTCTGTTTCTGTTGCAAATAAATATTTTATAAATCGAAATCTAATAAACTTTAACATTTCAGTAATCCCCGACCTTTATCCGTCAGTTGCCGTTCAAGAATTAAAAGATACGGCAAACTTTTTTCTTTCATATTTTAAAGGAATTATTAATGACGATTACGGAATAAAAAAATTAGAATTCAAATTCAGAATTGTTCCTAAAGAAACGGAGGAAGGCGATAAATCACATAAATACGAAACAAACTATTTACAAATAAACAACAACGAATTAAAGCAAGAGTTTTATTACACGTTTGATTTTAACTCTTTAAATGCAAACGAAAACCAAATTATTCAATATTATTTTCAAATTTGGGATAACGACGGAGTTTCCGGAAGCAAATCATCTCGAACACATATTATGACCTTTAAAATACCGTCTTTCAAAGAAATTAACGAACTTGAAAATGCCGCAGACGAAAACATAAAAGAAAAATTGGACAAAAGCATGAAGCTTGCCGATGAAATCCAAAAAGATCTTCAAAAACTAAGAGAGCGTAATCTTGACGGAAATACTACCGATTGGGAAAACAAACAAATGCTTGAAAACATTCTTGAAAAACAAGACCTTCTGAAACAACTGACGGAAGAAATTGCTCGCGAAAATGAAGAAAAAAATAAAATGCACCATAAATTCAACGAGCAAGATGAAGAAATTTTAAAAAAGCAAGAAGAAATTCAAAAGCTTTTAGACGAAATAATGACTGACGAACTAAAAGAGCTAATGAAACAACTTCAAGAACTTCAGGAAAAATTCAATGAAAAAATGATGAACCAAATTCTTGAAGAAAACGAATTTTCCTATGAAGAAATGAAAGAGAGGCTTGACAGGACCAAAGAACTTTTAAAAAGAGAACAGATAGAACAAAAAATTAATAAAACAATTGACGAGCTTAATAAATTATCGGAAGAACAAAAAGAACTGTCCGAACAAACAAAAAGTAAAGAATTAAATAAAGAAGAACTAAAAAATAAACAAAAAGATATTGAGAAAAAATTCGATGAAATTCAAGAAGAATATGATAAGGCACAAGAACTGAACAAAGAACTAAAAAGTCCCATGAAACTTGATGATTTTGAAAAGCAGAAACAAGAAATACAAGAAGAGTTTGAGAAAACAAACTCAAACCTTGAAAAAGGAAAAAAAAGTAAAGCATCAGATTCTCAAAACAGCAACTCTCAAAAAATGAAAAAAATGGCTGACTCTATGCAGTCTATGATGCAGGCAAACTCCTCTCAACAACAAGGTGAAGATATTGAAAGTCTGCGAAAAATTCTTGAAAACCTTTTAACATTTTCTTTCAAACAAGAAGACCTAAAAAACAAATTTAAAAACACAAGAAATTCCGATCCAAAATATATTGAACTTTCAGGCATACAGCTGTCAATGAAAGACGATTTTACGATTATAAACGATTCTCTTAAGTCTTTGGCAGAAAGGGTTGCTCCAATATCAAAACCAATTTTAGATGAACTGTATAATATAAACACAAACCTTAGAGAAGTTCCCAAATACTTAGAAAAAAGAAAAATCGCAAATGCAAAAATACTACAAAACGAGATAATGACATCTTCAAATAACCTGGCACTGCTTTTATCTGAAATTATTAATCAAATGAAAAAACAACAAAGCGGTAGCGGCTCCGGCGGAGGAAAGTCAAAACCGAAAAAAGGAAAGCAGCAAGCAAAAGATCAAGGAATGCAAGACTTAAAAGGAATGCAAGAGGGGCTAAAAAAGCAAATGGAACAAATGCTGAAACAAATGAAAGAAGGAAAAGGAAAACCCGGAGGAAAAAGTCAAAACAAGCAATTGGCAAAAATGCTTGCACAACAAGAAATATTCAGGCAAATGATGAAAGATTTAAATGCTCAGTTCTCTTTAAGCCCCGAAACACAAAAACTCCTGAGAGAAATTGACAAATTAGCGGAAGAAAACCAAAAAGACATTGTTAATAAAAGAATAACTCCCGAACTTTTTGAACGACAAAAAAAGATAGAAACACGTTTGCTCGAAGCCGAGAATGCTGAGAACAAAAGAAAAACAGAAGACAAAAGAAAATCAACCGAAGGAAAAGACAAGATTTATAAATCTGCCGAAGATGTATTTAAAAAATCAAAAAAGAACAACTCTTTTAACGAAGACTTATACAGAAAAAACATACAGCTAAATAACTTTTATAAAAAGTTGTATGACGAATATTCAAAGTCAATCTCAAATTAATTCATTAAAATTTACCTAACTTATTATAAACCCCCAATTTAAAAACATGTTCCACGTGGAACAAAAAACAAACAGGAATGAGCATTAATTGTTTTTTCGAAAATATTGAAAGTTTCATCTTAAATAAAAATATATACTCTTGGATTTCTAAAGCAATTGAAAATGAAAATAAACAACCGGGAGAAATAAATATAATTTTTTGTTCTGACGAACACTTGCTAAAAATGAATATAGAGCATTTAAATCATAATTTCTATACCGATATTATTACTTTTGATTATTCCGAAAAAGAAATTGTTTCAGGAGATCTGTTCATAAGCAAAGACAGGGTGGGAGAGAACGCAATAAAATTTAATGTTTCTTTTGCCGATGAAATACACAGGGTAATTATTCACGGAATTCTTCATTTATGCGGATACAACGATAAAAAAGAGGAGCAAAAAGTGAAGATGCGGGAACGAGAAAACTATTATTTAGGTAAGATTAGCCAAAAACCTGTAAATCAAAAAAGAAGTGATTAATAAAACATTTTGAAATCCCCGGTATATCCGGCTTTCCGGAAGTGTTCCACGTGGAACGTTTTAAGAACACAAAAATAATAATTTAGTTTTTTAAAACCGGCTTTGTCGGTTTTCTTATATTTGCAAAAAAGATTTAAAGATGACAGATAAATATGATGTAATTGTTGTGGGTGCCGGGCACGCCGGAAGTGAAGCTGCTGCGGCATCTGCAAATATGGGCTCCGAAACCTTATTGGTAACAACAGATATGGCTGCAATTGCTAAAATGTCTTGCAATCCGGCAATAGGCGGTATTGCAAAAGGGCAAATTGTACGGGAAATTGACGCTCTCGGTGGTTACACCGGAATAGTTACAGACCGAACAAGCATTCAATTCCGAATGTTAAATATGTCGAAAGGTCCTGCAATGTGGAGCCCGAGAGCACAGTCAGACCGTGTTAAGTTTTCTGTTGAGTGGAGAGAAATGCTCGAAAAAACAAAAAAATTAAGTTTTTGGCAAGACACGGTAACGGAACTTATAATTGAAAATAATAAAGCAGTCGGGGTTAAAACGAAATTGGGTGTACGTTTTTATGCAAAAGCAGTAGTTCTGACAAACGGAACGTTTCTAAACGGTTTAATGCACGTAGGACAAACACAAATTCCCGGAGGAAGAGACTCCGATGCCGCTTCATACGGAATCTCAGAACAACTTGAAAAATATAAAATCCCCGTAAAAAGAATGAAAACAGGAACTCCGGCAAGACTTGACGGCAGGACAATCAATTTTGAAGCAATAAAAGAGCAAAAAGGAGACGAAATAATTAAAAAGTTTTCGTTTTTACCGGAAATTAAAGGAGAACTAAATCAAAGAAGTTGTTATATCACATACACAAACAAAGAATCTCATGAAGAACTAAAAGGGGGATTTAAATTTTCTCCGCTTTTTACGGGAATCATTGACGGAGTTGGACCGAGGTATTGTCCGAGCATTGAAGATAAACTCGTAACCTTTGCAGAAAGAGACTCTCACATGCTTTTTTTAGAACCCGAAGGAGAAGACACTGTTGAATACTATATCAACGGATTTTCTTCATCTTTACCTCTTGATGTTCAAATCAAAGCTCTCAGAAAAATTCCGGGATTAGAAAACGTAAAAATGTTCAGACCTGGTTATGCAATTGAATATGACTATTTTGACCCCACTTATTTAAACTTAACTTTAGAGTCTAAAAAAGTTGAAAACCTTTATTTTGCCGGACAAATAAACGGAACAACCGGTTATGAGGAAGCTGCTGCACAAGGTTTAATTGCCGGAATAAATGCACATCAAAAAATCAACAAAAAAGAAAATTTTATTTTAAAAAGAGATGAAGCATATATCGGAGTTCTTATTGATGACCTTATTAACAAAGGTGTTGACGAGCCGTACAGAATGTTTACATCAAGAGCAGAATACAGAATTTTACTGAGGCAGGATAATGCAGATGCCCGGCTCACGGAAAAATCCTATAAAATAGGCTTAGCATCAGAAGAACGCTACAAACTCATAAAAGAGAAAAAAGAACTGACAGAAAAAACAATAAGTTTTCTGAAAAAAACAAGCATAAAACCCGAGCAAACCGCAGAACTGTTTAAAAAATTAGATACGCCCGCAATGAAACAAAAAGAAAGGCTGCATAAAATCCTTTTACGCCCGCAAATAAAAATAAATCACTTAACGGAATCGTGTAAACCGTTTAAAGAGTTTGTTGATGCAAACATTATTAACAGAAAGTCAGAAATTTTAGAATCTGTCGAAATAAATATAAAATACGAAAGCTATATAGAAAGAGAAAAAAACTCTGCCGATAAGTTAAAACGTTTGGAATATGTTAAAATTCCCGAAAATTTTGATTTTAATAAATTACAATCAATTTCTACGGAAGCAAGACAAAAATTAAAAAAAGTGCAACCGAAAAATATCGGACAAGCATCCAGAATTCCCGGCGTTTCTCCGGCAGACATCAGCGCATTATTGGTATATTTCGGAAGATAAACTCGTAGAGACAGACCGGCAGCTGTCTCAATGTTAAGAAAATCCGAAAATTTTGGACGAAACAAACAACTTTAATAAACACAACATAACACACACAAGATTAAACAAATAAAAACAGGTTCCACGTGGAACATACAACTGTAATTTAAACCCGGTTAAATGAACATCCAAGAATACATAACAACAATAAACAAACGTTATCAGTCCGGCATAGCAAGAGAACATACTTACAGAACTGATTTAGAAAGTTTAATTCGAGAACTTGTTCCCGAAGTTGAAATTACCAACGAACCGGCAAACGTAACCGATTGCGGTAATCCGGACTATGTAATTACAAAAAAGAAAATACCCATTGGATTTATCGAAGCAAAGGACATAGGCAAAGACATTACAAGCAAAACCTATAAAGAACAATTCGACAGATACCGAAAAGCCCTTGACAATTTAATCATTACCGATTATATTTATTTCCGGTTCTACGACCACGGAAACCTTGTGCATGAAATCCGCATTGCTGAAATTGAAAACAATACAATAAAAGCCTTTCCGGATAATTTCGCACAATTTGAAAACCTAATACAAAACTTTTGCACCTTTATAGGGCAAACCATAAAATCAAGTAAAAAACTTGCTGAAATGATGGCAGCAAAAGCACGTCTTTTGCAAAACATACTTGAAAATGCCGTTACTTCCGATGAAGAAACACAAGAAAACACATCTTTAAGAGACCAATACAAAACTTTTAAAGACATCTTAATTCACGATTTAACACCAAAAGCATTTGCCGATATTTACGCACAGACTTTGGCTTACGGAATGTTTGCCGCACGATTACACGATAAAACGCTTGATGATTTCAGCAGACAAGAAGCCGCAGAACTGATACCGAAATCAAATCCTTTTTTGCGAAAACTATTCGGCTATGTTGCAGGTCCCGATATTGACGAAAGAATTGTAAGAACAGTTGATAATCTTGCAAATGTTTTTCTGGCAACCAATGTTGAAGAACTTTTAAAGAATTTCGGGAAAAGCACGCAAACCAACGACCCTATAATTCATTTTTACGAAACATTTTTGGCAGAATACGACCCCAAGCTCCGTAAAAGCAGAGGCGTTTGGTACACACCCGAACCGGTTGTAAATTTCATTGTGCGTGCCGTTGATGATATTCTGAAAACAGAATTTAATTTGCCCGACGGATTAGCCGATACCTCTAAAACAAAAATCAAGGTTAAAGAACAGGGTAGCAACAAAGCCGTTGAAAAGGAAGTCCATAAAGTTCAAATTCTCGACCCTGCAACAGGCACGGGAACATTTCTTGCCGAAGTAGTAAAACATATTTACAAGAAAAAGTTTAAAGCCATGCAAGGCGTTTGGAGTTCCTATATTGATGAGCATTTAATACCTCGACTAAACGGTTTTGAGCTTTTAATGGCATCCTACGCAATGGCACATCTTAAATTAGATATGCTTTTAACGGAAACCGGATACAAAGCTACCAAAAACCAACGTTTTAATATTTATCTTACAAACTCACTCGAAGAACATCACCCCGATACCGGAACATTGTTCTCAAATTGGTTAAGCACCGAAGCCAACGAAGCAAACCATATAAAACGTGATACTCCGGTTATGTGTGTAATAGGAAATCCGCCTTATTCTGTTAGTAGTTCAAATAAATCTGAATGGATTAATAATTTAATGAAAGATTATAAGAAAGATTTGAATGAAAGGAATATTCAACCTTTATCTGATGATTATATCAAATTTATCCGATATGGTCAACATTATATTGAAAAAAATGGAGAAGGTATTTTAGCTTATATTTCTAATAATAGTTTTATTGATGGAATTATTCATCGTCAAATGAGAAAAGATTTATTAGAAACTTTTGACAACATTTACATTCTGGATTTACATGGAAATTCAAAGAAAAAAGAAAAGCACCCTGATGGTTCTGCCGACCAAAATGTATTTGATATTATGCAAGGCGTAAGTATTAATATCTTTATAAAAAAATCAAAAAGCAAGAAATTAGGAAGCGTTTCTCATATTGACCTCTTCGGAAAAAGGGATTATAAATATAGTTTCCTTAATGATAATTCCATTAATTCAATTAATTGGAACATATTAAACCCTCAAAAAGAAGAATACATTTTCATTCCCCAAGATTACGAATTAGAAAAGAAGTATAAACAATTTTGTTTTGGTATTAATGATTTATTTGAAATTGGAAGTAATGGAACTCAAACTAAAAGAGATAGTTTATTTGTTGATTTTAATGTTGTTGATTTAAATACAAGAATGTTTAATTTACTATCTGATGAATTTTCCAAAGAATTTTCATTAAAGTATAATATTCAAGACTCATCATCATACCCATTATTAAGACGGATAAAAGCAAGTGACTATGACAAGGAATACATTTCAGATTATTATTATCGACCATTAGATTTTAGAAAAATATATTACGATAAACATTTATTAGGAAGACCTTTTTATAAAGTATTAAAACATGTCTATAAAAGGGATAATTTAATGCTAGTTTTAGGTAGACAAGGACAGGCAGTTGGCTCTTCAACTTGGGATTTAATATCCATTTCTAATATTATAATAGATACAAATCTATTTTACAGAGGTGGAAATATGGCTTTCCCCCTCTATCTCTACCCTGACAAAGAAACCGAAGGAGTATTTGCCGAAGAAGGCTTATCCGAAAAAGGCAGAAAACCCAACTTAAATCCGGAGATAGTTCAAAAAATTGCAGATAAAATAGGATTAAAATTTGTTGCCGAAAAAAAACCCAAATTACAAGATAATTTTGTGCAAAGCCCGGAGGCAAATTCCCCTCCTTTGGAGGGGTGCCCGCAGGGCGGGGTGGTAAAACCGGAAGTAATCACAACCATAAACAACATCCCAATAAAAAGAAATTTTGTTAAAACCCTTCCACACAACCCCAAATTAAATCAACTTGCCAAAGACAAAAGAAAAGCAGGAATATTATCAGAAGTTTTGTTCTGGAAACAGGTACACAAAAAGAAATTTCATGCAATAGATTTTGACAGACAAAGAATAATAGGAAATTATATTGTAGATTTTTATGTTAAAACATTAGGTTTGGTTATAGAAATTGATGGAAGTAGCCATAATAATAAAGAAGAATACGATGCAAAAAGACAAAAATATTTAGAGAGCTTAGGTTTGAAAGTTTATAGAATTTCAGATAACCATGTAAAAAAAGATATTAGCCAAACTATGATAGATTTGGAAAACTATATTGTTAATGAATATGGAGAAACCACCCCGCCCGCCGGGCACCCCTTCATAGGAGGAGAATTTGCTCCGATTGATATTCTGGATTACATCTACGCCGTATTACACAGCCCGACATACAGAGAAAAATACAAAGAATTTCTAAAAATAGATTTCCCGAGAGTACCATATCCGAAAGATGCAAAAACCTTTTGGCAACTCGTAAAACTCGGCGGAGAAATCCGGCAAATACATTTATTGGAAAGCCAAAAAGTAAATGAATACATCACACAATATCCGATTGATGGCGACAATAAAATCACAACAAAAATTGCAAAAAAAGACTGGGTAATAACCCAACACGGGGACACGTCCCCTTGCAAAGACACGGCTGTTACCGGCAGAATATACATCAACGAAACACAATACTTTGATAACATTCCGCTTGTTGCGTGGGAGTTCTACATAGGCGGTTACCAACCCGCCCAAAAATGGTTAAAAGATCGCTCACCTAAAAAAGGAAAAGAAGGCAGAGTCCTAACATACGAAGACATCACCCACTATCAAAAAATAATAGTTGCCCTTACAGAAACGGATAGGATTATGAAAGAAATTGATAAAATAAACATTGAATAAAGTATGATAAGTAATTGATTCTAAATGCCCAAACAACCAAACATAAAAGAACAACTAAAAAACGAAGCCCAAAAACTTCCGCGAAACCCCGGCGTATATCTTTATTACAACAGTAAAGACGAAGTTATTTATGTCGGGAAAGCAAAGAATTTAAAAAGTCGTGTAAGTTCATATTTTACAAAAGATTACGACAACAATAAAACAAAGATACTTGTTCGTCATATCGTTCGTTTTGAGTACATTGTAGTTGAAACCGAAATCGATGCTTTACTTCTTGAAAATAATTTAATAAAAAAGTATCAACCTCGCTACAACATAATGTTGAAAGATGATAAAACCTATCCTTGGATTTGCATCAAAAATGAAGCCTTTCCTCGTGTTTTTCAAACTCGAAACATTATAAAAGACGGCTCAAAATATTTCGGACCTTATACATCTGTGCGTTTGGTAAGAGTACTGACAACATTGTTCCGAAACTTGTTTTTGCTGCGAACATGCAAGCATAATTTGTCTGATGAAAACATAAAAAAAGGAAAATTTAAAGTTTGTCTTGAATTTCATATAAATAATTGTAAAGCTCCCTGTGTCGGGCAACAAACACCGGAAGATTATAACGAACAAATAAAACAAGTTCATAACATTTTAAAAGGAAACTTTAAACCGGTTAAAGATTATTTAAAACAAATAATGAAAGCCTTTGCTGAAAATTTAGAATATGAAAAAGCACAAGAAGTAAAAGAAAAACTGCAAATTTTAAAAGATTATCAAAGCAAATCAACGGTAATAACTACAACAAAAGGAAATTTTGATGTTTTCACCATTGAGTCGGACGAAAAGTTTGCCTATGTAAACTTTCTGAAAGTGGTTGACGGGGCAATAATTAATGTGCACACAGTTGAATATGTAAAAAAATTGAATGAAAAAGACCATGATATTTTACCGACGGCAATTATTGATATTATTTCTGCCCAACAATTCGGATTCAACGAAATTGATGAGCTGATTTTACCCTTTCAAATTAATTTACCGATTGATAATTTAAAAATCACAATTCCGAAAATCGGAGACAAACAAAAACTATTGGAACTTTCGCACAGAAATGCAAAATACTACAGGCTTGATAAAATTAAAAAAAGAACATTAGTTTCTGCCGACAGACGAAACACCGACATTTTGCTTCAAATGAAAACTGATTTGCGAATGAAAGAATTGCCTGTGCATATCGAATGTTTCGACAATTCAAATATTCAGGGAACGCATCCGGTAGCAGCTTGCGTTGTGTTTAAAAACACAAAACCCGCAAAAAAGGAGTATCGAAAATTTAACATAAAAACTGTTGAAGGTCCTGACGATTATGCCTCAATGGAAGAAGTAATTTACAGACGATACAAGAGATTAACCGATGAAGGGAAAAGTTTGCCGCAGTTAATTATTATAGACGGAGGAAAAGGACAATTAAATTCTGCCGTAAAAAGCTTAAAAGAATTAGACCTTTTCGGAAAAATTACTGTTATAGGAATTGCAAAACGCCTTGAAGAAATCTTTTTTGCAGGCGATAATATTCCGATGTATTTAGATAAAAATTCGATTACTTTAAAAATTATTCAGCATGCTCGAAATGAAGCTCACAGATTCGGAATAGAATTTCACAGAAACAAACGCTCGAAAACATTTTTAAATTCTGAGCTGGAAAATATTCCCGGGGTGGGGGAGAAAACAATCCAAGATTTATATAAAGTATTTAAGTCCGTAAAAGAAATTTCTGAAGCAGAATTTGAAAATCTCAGAATTGTTATCGGAAAAAAACGAGCAAAAGTAATTTTTAATTATTTTAAGGAAAAAAAAGAATCGAAATAAAAAAATGGCTGAAATTTCCTAAAAACAGTCAATTTTTCTTCTGAATGCAAAATTTTCTAAAGGTTTTAATTTGACAATAAGTAGCAGATTGTCAGAGAAATAAAACCCATTATCAAGAGCTTTAACTCAATCTCTTTTTAATATTTTAACCTTCTCTGTATAACGGGCAACAAAATCAAAACCTCCGAGACTTATTTTTTACAAAAAAAGATTTTTAAAAATTTCTGTGCTTCTTGTGTAAAAAACTAAGAGCGGTTTGTAATAAAATTATTTAGGGCTTGTTGAAAAGCTCACAGGTGCATTAGATTTCAAGTTTCTCGTTTGAAGTCGTATCTAAATACTGCGAAATAAGAGAAATTTGAAAGATAGTGTGCCTGTGGGCAGCTAAAATATTTTATACAAGTGCAGGGAAATAGGGTGAAATGAATTAAAACCCGTGCACTTGTATATGTAAATAATCTTATAAATGACTGAAAAATAAATATATTAGCGTTTTTCAGCAAGCCCTATTTAAATTCAAAATCAACATGAAATAAATCATCGTATTTTCGATTTACTTTTTTGTTTAAATATTTTGCAAAATAGAAGTCTCGTTTTTTTAATTCTGCTCCGGCAGAACTTGCATAAAGTTTTTTCAAAAAATGCCTGTTAAACACAATTCGTTTAATTTTTAAACCGTATAAATTTGCAGCGTCATCTAAATTTATAATGTATTGAGCCAAACTTTCAAAATCAATACAAATATTGTTGTTTATTTTTGAAAAACCTTCCGAATTAAAATGAATGAAAAAACGAAAAAGACCTGTTCGGTAATAAAACTTAACGGGTCTGTTTTTCTTTTTCACAGGAGTCATAAAATCTACATTTAAACCGCTTTTTCTGTCAATATAAGGGAGCAAATAACCAAAACTCCGTCTTGTTCCTTTTAAAATCTTAAAATTAACCTGCGGACAGTTATTTTCGGAAATTTTAAAAGATTCAACAATGGTATTCTGAACTTTGCAATCGGCATAAGCCTTTCCGAAAACATGATAAGCTAATGTGCCGTAAAACTTATAGTTTTTGCCCCTGTAAGGCAGTTTATAGGCTATAAACGAGCGAAAAATTTCTTCTTTATTTTCAAAAGGTTCAATTTTAATCGGAAAATAATCGAGCTGGGAATATGCAAAAACCGGAAATACAAAAAATAATGAAAACGCAATTAATTTCATAACACAAACAACTTAAATTAAAGAATTAAAAAAAGTAGCTGTGTTACATATTGTTAATTTAAGAAATTAATTTTTAACTCAGTTTTGAAAAACCGGGAAAGGTTCTCCTTTTATCCATTTCAAAAGTAAATCATCATTATGTGTAATATCTGCAATCACATAAACATTACTTTGAAAAGCATCAGAATATTCTGCTTTTTCAATCATAACATACCCGTCAATATAATTGGAATGTATAAAATAAAGCTCATTATCTTTAACGTAAATATAACCGACATGATTGCTTAAGCCTACAAAATATAAACCATCTTTTAATGCCTTTTTCATTTTTGCAAAAACAGTTTCAAGCTCCTCCGAATAACTATAACGATAAATCAATAAATTTTGTTCAGGCTCCAACGTTTTCGCTTCGTTTAATCCGGCCTGTTGTGCCATTTTATATCGATTTACTTTTATTCCCATGTGCCTCAATGTTGTTGAAACAAAATAGCCGCAAGCAATAACTCCTTTGTTCGGCGTGTTTGTGTAACCGTCAAAATCCCAAACCGTTCCGTACCAAAACGGAATAATTTTATTAACTAACTGATTCGTAAAATGTTGACGAGCATCATCTAAAATTGAATCTTTTTTCTTTTTGTTGCTTAAGTCGGAAAGCTCCTGAAAATATTTTAAACGCCGGATGTTTATTTGCTGTTTAATATCGCTATAGTTTCCCGAAGGAAAAAAAACAATTCCGACTGCCGAAGAGTCTAATACAAATATTGTTTCAGAAAAAACAGGAATACTGTCTGTATTAAGAGAATCTTTATTTTTTGGGTTTTGTGCAGAGTTGTTTTGATTGCAAGAAACAAACAAAAGGAAAAATAAAAGAAAAAGGTTTATTAATTTCATAATCAAAACAAACAAGGTTTTATTTAAACAATAAATCGACATGAAATATTGCCCAAAAAAACAAAACTCTGTTTGTTAAACAAATTTTTTCTTCACAATCAAATTTCTTTTAATTTTGCCTCTGCCGTAACAGATTGCTTTGCAAACTTATTCTGTAAAAATTTATGGTATGCAGTTATGGCAATCATTGCTGCATTATCTGTTGTATATTTAAACTCGGGAATATGTAATTTCCAATTATTTATTTTAGCCTCTTCTTTTAACCTTTCCCGTAATCCTGAATTTGCAGAAACACCCCCGGCAATAGCAATTTCTTTAATTCCTGTTTTTTTTACCGCATTTTTCAGTTTATCTGTTAAAATATCAATTATTGTAAATTGAATCGAGGCACAAATATCATTTAAATTTTCTTTAACAAAACTCGGATTCTTTTTTACCTCATCTCGCAGAAAATACAAAATAGCCGTTTTTAACCCACTGAAACTGAACTGTAAATCTCCGACCTTCGGTTTTGTAAATTTAAATTTACCGGCATTACCTTTTTTTGCATACTTGTCTATTAAAGGCCCGCCCGGATAAGGCAAGCCCATAATTTTTGCACTTTTATCAAAAGCTTCTCCTGCAGCATCATCAATCGTTTCGCCAATTATTTCTTTTTCGAAAAAACTTCTTACTACAATAATTTGTGTATGTCCGCCGGAAACCAGTAAAGCTATAAAAGGAAAACTCGGGTTTTCGTGTTGCACACCTTTTTCTTTTAAAAACAAAGCAGAAATATGACCGTGTAAATGGTTTACGGCAATTAACGGAATATTGTTTGCCAATGCAAAACCTTTTGCAAAAGAAATTCCTACCAATAAAGAACCAAGCAATCCGGGACCTCTGGTAAAAGCAATTGCACTTATGTCAGAAATGTTAATCCCGGCTTCTTCTATCGCCAAATTTACAACAGGAACAATATTTGCCTGATGTGCTCTTGATGCAAGCTCCGGAACCACTCCTCCGTATTTTTTATGAACATCTTGGTTGGCTGTTACATTTGACAGCAACCACCCGTCTTGAATAACGGCAGCAGATGTATCATCACAAGAAGATTCTATTGCTAAAATTGTTTTCATATTTCGATTTTAATATATTAGCTTCGTAAATAATTATCCGGCATTTAGTTTGCAATCTTATTATCGCTTGATTGCTAATAAAAACTAAAAAACAGTTTAAACTTTTATAAAATTCATTATTTTGCAAAAATATGCAAAACCACGTATTCCAAATAGAAAAGTTGAAAAAAATTACATTATACGGTGTTTTGCTTATAATTGTTTTAATCATTTTATTAATATTACTTCTGCAAACAGCTTATATTCAGACTAAAATAACAAAATTTATTACAAAAGAACTGTCTGAAAAATTAAACTCTGAAATTGATATTGATAATGTAGAAATCAGCTTATTCAAAGGTTTCATTTTTAAAGGAATTTATATTCAAGATCAACAAAAAGATACCTTGCTGTTTATTAAAGAATTATCGGTTATCCCGGAAGGGCTTCAAACAGACTTTAGCAACATTTCCTTAAAAGAAATAAATATTGACAGCCTATACCTTAACCTATATGAAATAGGAAAAGATACTCTTAACCTTCAATATATATTGGATGCGTTAAGTTCAGACGAAAAAGAAAAAACAGACGAAGATTTTAAGTTGGACATAAAAAACATTTCAATAACAAACTCTTCTTTTTCGTATTTTATTCCCGATACGGTTAAAAAACACGGATTTAATTATAAAGACCTTGAACTTGACAGCATAAATATTAAACTTAAAAAACTTGAACTGAATAACAAAAATATTTATTCTGAAATTGAATCAATATTATTAAAAGACAAAAGCGGATTCTGTTTAAAAAACTTTACCGGAGACAAAATAGAACTGAGCCCGAAGCATATTCATTTTAACAATCTTAGCCTACAAACACCGGACTCAAAACTATCTTTTGACAGTTTATACTTTGATTTTCCGGGCAATTATGACTTCTCGGAATATAAAACAAAATTGAAAGCTAATATCATAATAAATAAATCAAGCTATTTATCATATAATGATGTAAAGTATTTTATTACAGATACAAACACCTATTCCGAAAAAGTGCAAATTTCAGGAAAAATAAAAGGCACGTTTGATAAATTTGATATAACAGATTTAGATTTAAAATATGAAGGGCTCATAGATTTAAAAATGAACTCTAGAGTAAGTGATTTTAAAGACTTTGACAACCCGTTACTATTTGTCCATATTAAAAAACTTGAAGTTGATTTTCAAAGGTTTCAAGAAATGAAAATTCCCGGGCAAGATATTATTTTAAAAGACCTGCCGGAAGGTTTAAAGAAAATAAAAAACATCAGCTACTCGGGAGTTACAAAAGGACACCTTTCAAAATTTCTGACAAAAGGAGAGATTTCAGGAGGTTTCGGAAGTATTTCAATTCTTGCTCTTGCAAAAAAAGACTCTTCTTCAATTATTAACGTTAAAGGAAAACTTTCGGGAACAGACTTAGATATTGCACAAGTATTTGAAAACAATGATTTTGGTACAATGAGCTTTTCTCAGAACTTTGATTTTTCATTACTAAAGAATAAAAAAATAAAACTTAAAACTTCCGGCAAAATAAATGATGTTTTTTATAAAAAACATTCTTACAAAGATATTGCACTATTTGCTGAATTATATGACAAAAAAGTGGACAGCCTGAGCGTTAACATTAAACAAGAAAATATCAGAGCATCAATTTCCGGCAAAATTAATTTCTTGTCAGATATCCCGGAAATAAACCTAACCGCCAATGTTTATTCTGCAGATTTAAAAGCATTAAATTTAAGTAATGCCGAAACAGAATCAACTGTAAGTTTTTCAACTGTTGCGGATTTTAAAGGATTGAATATTGATGATTTTTTGGGAACAATTAATTTAACAAGTCCCTTTGTCTATTCAAAGGATTCTGTAACTGTAAGAATAAATGCATTTCGTTTAACCGGACAGCAAACACCAAATATACAGGCAAATGAAAAACAAATTGTTTTAAAGTCAGACATTGCAGACTTTAAAATAATTACGACAAACAAAAGTTCCGAAATTTTTAAAGCCCTGCAAACTCTTGTTTCCGGCTTATTTAAGCAAAATCAAACCGATACAGAAGCAAAACCTATAATAAAAGGCTCTGTTGTTATAGAAGCCGACATTAAAAACCCCGAATTTATCAGTTCTCTGTTTTTCCCAAAATATCATATTTCAAAAAACACAAAATTATTCGGATTTTATGATCCCGAAAAAGAATCTTTAAACCTCTCTTTAAATTCGCAGCAACTAAAATACAAAAATTTCATACTAAACGATTTTTTTATAGTAGCATATACAAGGAACAAACGATTATTCGGAGGTATAGGCGGCTCATCATTAAAACCGAATGAATCAATTATAATTGAAAACATAAATTTAGAAGGAGATTTAATTAATGATACAATTAACTTTAACCTAAATTGGAATAATTTTAAAGATACGGCAAACTACTCAGCAAACATTGCCGGAATCATTGAAATTATAAAAAAAGACAAGAAAAAAACAGTTTATAATTGCGATTTTCACAAATCAAATATTAGCATAAATGATGTTCTTTGGAGTTTTGATAAATCAAATGTTTTGATAGACTCTGTAAGAATCAAAATTACAGACCTAACCCTGAAGAATAAAGACCAAAAAATATATCTTGACGGAAATATTTCTGAATACCCCGGAGATATTCTTTTTGCAGAATTTACAAACTTTAACCTTTCAAATATTCAACCGGCTTTGTCCGAAGATTTTATTATAAAAGGAAAACTTAACGGAAGCACTACTTTAGCCCAACTGTATGAAGCCCCGCTGATATTTACAAAAGATTCAATTATTAACTTTAACGTAAACAACATCGACTTCGGTAATTTTTATTTTAAAAGCAACTGGGATGACGCAGAGAACAAAATTCATGCAAATGCATATAACCTTAAAGGAAAGAACAACAAATTCATGAACGATACAATTTACGGCGACTATTGGCCGGATAAAGATAAAATAAACTTTACGCTGGATATAAGAAGCATGCTTTTGAAAACATTTAAAGACTATTATTCAGATTATGCCGAATTTAACCCTACTGCATTCATAACAGGAAAAATAAATATTGCAGGAAATATTAAAAACCCTCTTTTACTCGGAAACTTGAAACTAAAACAAACAACGGCAAAAGTAAAATTTCTGAACACATATTACAGCATCAACGAAATGGATATTCTTATTAATAATAAAACAATACGTTTTGATGCAACAAAAATTTATTCCCGAAATAAAAACGGATTCGGGTTTTTAAAAGCAGATATTTCACACAATAATTTTTCAAATTTTGATTTAGATATTGACATTGATGCCGAAAACTTAAAACTTATCGCCCTTAAACGAACAGACTCATCCTACTTTTACGGAACAGCATTCGGAACCGGAAATATTAATTTTTCCGGATCATTAGATAATATTTTTATGAATGCTAATTTAAGCACCGAAGAAAACACCTCTGTTTTTATCCCTATTGCCACAAGCGAAACCCTCGAAGAAGAAAAAAACTTTATACAATTTGTTTCAGATACTTCCGAAACCAAAAACCAAACAACAAATGAAAACTATGAAGTTGATTACAGCGGTTTCAGCATGAATATGAAATTAGATGTTACGGATAATGCTGAAATACAAATTATTCCCGACGAAAGCGGAAATATTAAAACAACAGGTGACGGAAGCCTCAACCTAACTTTAGACAGAGAAGGTAATTTTAACATGTTCGGAACATATATTATTTCTGACGGAACATACTTGCTTGACTTAAAAGTGCTTCCAAAACTTTTTAATATTGTTGAAGGAAGCCGAATTATTTGGTCTGGAGATCCTGATGACGCATTAGTTGACATTAAAGCAACCTACAAAATTAATAAAGTCCCCGTAAATAACTTAGTCCCGGAGCAATTAGAACAGGCAATAGAAAAAACAGATGTAACATGTCTTATTCATTTAACTGGTGCATTGTTAAACCCGACACTAAATTTAGACATAGAAATTAATGATAATGTAAGCAATAAATATGTACAAAAGCTAAACTCTTTTAATGAAAAAGAAATTAATGAACAATTTTTAGCTCTATTGATTTTTAAACGGTTTATGGGAAGCACCGCAGATAATTTAGGAATTGACGATCCTGCTCCGATTACCGGAGATTTAATTACAAGCCAATTTAATAAAATGCTCGAGCAATTCAGCAAAAACATTGAAATTAATTTAAAATATGAGCCGGGAAAAGACAACGAAACAGACGAGATAGGTTTTTCGGTTGAGGGTGATATCCTAAACAACTGGATTACATACAAAGGTTACGGTGGCGTAGGCGGCAATGACGGTTACAGAGAGGATAATTATATCGGAGAATTTGAAATCGAAGGGAAACTTAATAAGAAGGGAAATATAAAAGCAAAATTCTACAACAAAGCTAATGATACGCGCTTAAATGACGGTGATTATACACAAGGCTTCGGTCTGGTTTTCAGAAAAAAGTTTGATTCATTTTTTTATTGGAAACGCCGAGAAGAAAAAGATACCGTTTACCCGCTGCCCATAATTGAAGATAAGAATTAACATCATTTGTTCTCACCATAATATTGTATCCAAATCCGGCATATTCCCGTCAAAACCTTTCGGACGAGGAAAACCTGTATATGCCTCAAAAATTTCTTCTTCATGTGCTTGAATAACGTCAATATCTGCTTCATTAACAATTAGCCCCGTAACTTTTTTTGCTTTTTCAAAAACCCAATCGGCAATAACTTTGTTTGATTCGTACTCTTCTTTCAGCTCATTTGAACCTTTTTTTAACTCTTCCAGTGTTATTCGAAGCTCTGCTTTTGTTTCCTCTGGTATATCCGGGTCATTCAGTTGCTCCTCTATAAAGCGATAGCCGTCACTAAACATTTCTTGACTGCTTTCTTGTAGGTTTTGTTGTTGATTCATTCCCCTTGATGCCTGAAGTATTGAAAAAACAGAGCCTATTTTTGCATTTAATCGCACAAACTCAGCATAACTTTCAATATCGCTTTCCTTTATAATACTTTCAAACGAGTTAAATCCCATTTTCCCGGCATTTGAACCATTTACATTTTCATTAATGTTTCTTAAAATATCCGGAGCCTTTTCTTTGAGCTTTTTATATGCTTTCAAATAGTTTACTACTTGCTCATCAGTTATTGTCCCCTTTTCCCCCGTAACCTGTACACAAGAAAATAAAACAACGGAAATAACAGAAATAAATATTGCTTTTTTCATGATTGATAAATTTTACCAAAGATACGAAATAATATATTTATCGCCAATTCATTTTTTTACAGCTCTTTTTTGTTTCTGTAAGCTACCCTTCTTGTTTCTGAAAAACCTAAACCAAATAATAACCCCCGAAATTATTAAAAACAAAGAAATTAACCCGGTAAGCGGAACTACTAAAATATAAAACGGTCCTAAAAAAGGTTTGTAAATTCTGCCGGTATGAAGCTCTAAAGAAACATTCCAAAGAGAAATCGGAAGAGATTGGATTTTTTCAGGCATCTCCGGATTAAAAGCCGGGTTATTTATACTTATTAATCCGTTATTATAATCGAACCAAATTTCTTCAGAAAAATCCGTAGAATAACCTGCAAGCATTTCTTTCCCGATAGGAATTCCTCGTTTTTTCGGTTTTATATATGGTTTTTTTGTTATATAATTTTCAATATAGTTTGTTTTCAAATTTAATGTGAACAAACCTTCAAAAGAACCTACAAGAACCACCGAATCTCTTTGTAGTTTAAAAGCATTTACACCCATAACGCTGACAGGAGGTTGCACTTCTAATTTCTTTAACGGTTTCGAAAAAAAATCATCAGAATAGAATATCCCGCCAAGAGTTGCAACATAAAAACGCTCATTTTTTTCGTCATAAATAAAACGTCTTAGTTTATCATTCCACGGATTGGGATTGTCTAAAACCGTTTTCGGAATTTTCGCAACTTTTTTTTCTGCAATCGGTATTAATAACGGCGGTCTCAAAAACATTCCGGTTAAACTTGTAATAACTAAAAGAATTGCTGTTATCCAGCCTATTTTATTATGCCATTTCAAATTCCATCTTATGTTTTTTAAAATTGATGTTCTTTTTTCATTTGTTACGCTTTCTTTTAATATCCTCCGTTTTTTAAAAAACAGGATTAGCCCCGTAACAGTTAAAAAAACAAGGATTAATGCTGCCGAGTCAACAATTAACTTTCCTGTTTCGCCCCAAACCTCTCCGCTGTGAATAACCCAAATCGTTTTAAATAGCCCGATTTTGTTGTCATAATTTTTCGGTTGCGGCAACATAAATTTTTTATAGCTGTTTGCTTGTAGGTTGAATATTGTAATATCAGAACGACTTAGCAATAAAAGCGTATTGTTTTTTTCAATAATATCTACTATTTGGCTTGTATTTTTTGTTTTTCGAATTAAAAACCATCTTGATTTTTCAAAATCATACTCATAAAACCCGAACAATGATCCTGCGAACAATCTCCCGGAATATGCTTGATACACAACAGAAACTTTTTTATTATCAACCCCTTTCGGGAAACCTTGCGAAAAATTGACAAACTCGGAGAAAGTACTGTCAGTTTGCCAAACACCGATGTTTCCGTACAAAAGAATTTTTCCGTTGTTAAGTTTAACCGTGCTTTTTACGGCAGCATTATTCCAGTTTTGATATTGAAGCTCGTTCGGTAAAAATTTTCTGCTTACATCAATTGTCGAAAAGAATTGCCGGTGGTTCAAAATAATTCCCGAAACCGAAAAAATTACCATCAATAAAACAATTAGTACTCCGAGCCACTTATGATATTTTCTTATAAACCCCATTTATTAAAGTTTAGCACCTTCGTTAAAGCGAGCAAAAGTATAAAAAATATCAGAATTAAGCATATTCTTATCTGATTTTATTTTTTACACAAACAACATTTATTAACATATCAATAAACTTGTCCTTTGTATGATATATATCTAATTTAGCACTTTAATTATATTACAAACACACAAAAAACAACAAAAAATGAAAAAAATTAAATTAACAATATTCATTTTATTTATTGGTTTATTATCATTTTCTCAAAAAACGAATGACTTTGGGGGAAGGCTCCCTCTAGATGAAAAAGTTGTTTACGGAACTCTTCCGAACGGAATGAAGTATTATATTCGACACAATGAAGTTCCGAAAAACAGAGCAGAATATTATATTGTTCATAATGTAGGTGCCGTATTAGAAAATAAAGACCAAAACGGTCTTGCACATTTTACCGAACACATGGCTTTTAACGGAACGAAAAATTTCCCCCAAAAAGGCATTTTAAATTTCATGGAGTTAAACGGAGTTGCATTTGGGCATAATGTAAATGCCTTTACCTCACACGATGTAACTGCCTATATGCTTTCAAAAGTTCCGACAACACGTTCCGGAATTATTGATACATCTTTACTTGTTTTGCATGACTGGTCAAGCTTTATTTCTATGGAAGATGAAGAAATAGACGCCGAAAGAGGAGTCATCCGCGAAGAATGGAGAACCGGAAGAAATGCTGACAGAAGGTTGAGAAAAAAAACAGCAGAAGTGTTATACAGCGGAACAAAATACGTTGAACATGATGTAATAGGACGCATTGAAGTTATTGATAACCACAAATATGAAACAATTAAAAGCTTTTACCACGATTGGTACAGACCTGATTTGCAAGCATTAATTATTGTCGGAGATATTGACCCTTCAGATATTGAAAAAAGAATAAAAAAGATTTTTGCAGATATTCCGAAAAGAGAAAGTCCTAAAAAACGCTATTATATTGAAATCCCGAACAATAAAGAACCGCTGATAAAAGTTGCAACAGACCCGGAAGCTAGCAGAACAATGGTACAGCTAATTTACAAGCATGATATTGTTCAGCCAAAGGATAAAAACTCAAATTATTACAGAAGTTTGCAGACAAAGTCGCTATACCAAATAATGTTTAATAATCGACTTAACGAACTGACGCAATCAGAACATCCTCCGTTTATTTATGCTTATAACTTTTATGGAGATATTGTAAGAAAAAAAGCTGCATATTATTCTTTAGGAATGGCAAAGCCGAATGAAATACACCTAACATTGGCAACTTTACTTACAGAAAACAAACGATTAAAAAAATATGGTTTTACAAAGCCGGAACTTGAGAGAGCAAAAGCAGAATACTTAATAAAAACAAAAAAACAATTTAATGAACGAGATAAAACAAACTCCGGAGATTATGTTTGGCAATATTTCAGTCATTTTCTGAACAATGAACCCGCACCCGGAATAGAGTATGATTTCGAATTTACAAAAAAAACTCTCCCGAACATTAAGCTTGAAGAGGTTAACTTACTTGCACAAAAATGGATAACAGAAGACAATATGGTTATTACCGTTACAGGTCCCGAAATTGAAGGTAAAGAATTATTCTCAGAGCAAGAAATAAAAGAAATAATACAAAAAATAAAATCAAGACCTGTTGAAAAATACGAAGAAACAGTATCGGATGAACCTTTAATTAAAAACATCCCGAAACCGACCAAGGTTATAAGCAACAAAACAAAAAACGGGGTAACAGAAATAAAGTATAAAAACGGAGTAACTGTCGTAATAAAACCGACAGACTTTAAAGATGACGAAATTTTAATGACAGCATTCAGTTTTGGCGGCTACTCGTTGGTTGACGACAATGATGTTCCTTCTGCAATTATGGCAAATAATATTATTCCCATGGGAGGTGTAGGCGAATTTTCGAATATTGAACTGAATAAAAAACTTGCCGGAAAAATTGTCAGGGTAAGCCCGTTTATTGATGAAAACGATGAGGGTTTTACAGGAAATTCAACACCTGCCGATTTTGAAACAATGCTGCAATTAACATATCTGTATTTTACAAGCCCCCGAAAAGACAAAACAGCATACTCTGCTTTTATGCAAAGAATGAATGCCTGGCTCGAAAATAAAAATTTAGACCCTAATTCTCGATTTAAAGACACAATTTCTGTTACAATGGCAAACAACCACAAAAGAGTTATTCCCTTTAACAAAGAAATGTTGAGCAAAGTTGATTATGAAAAACTATTCAGCATTTATCAAGACAGATTTAAAGATGCTAATGACTTTGTTTTTATTTTTGTCGGAAACATTGACATAGAGAAAACAAAACCGATAATCGACTCATATATTGGAAGCTTGCCATCGAGCGGAAGAATTGAAACATATAAAGATAACAATATCAGATACCCTAAAGGAATTGTTAAGAAAGAACTTAACCCAAAGTTAGAAGTTGATAAAAGCACCGTATTTGTCGATTATTCCGGGGAATATAAATACACTCCCGAAAACAACATGAATCTTTCGGCATTGAAATATATTTTAAGTTTAAGATACATTGAAACTATCAGAGAAAAAGAGGGTGGCTCATACGGAGTAAGAGTAAGTAAAGTCAGCAACCATTTTCCTTACGGAAACTACCAATTAAAAATGAAGTTTGATTGTGCTCCTGAAAAATCAAAGTATTTAACATCAATTATTTACAGAGAAATCGAAAAAATAAAAAAAGATGGACCGACAGAAGCCGATGTTAAAAAAACAATTGAATATTTTAAAAAAACTCGTGAAGAGCAATTAAGAGAAAACAACTTTTGGAAATCAGCTTTATTACACGAGTATTATCACGGATATAGCCTTGCTGACAAAGCAAATTTCGACAAATTATTGGGAAAACTTAATGTGAAAAGCATTAAAAAAACTGCAAATAATTTCTTAAATGAAGATAATATTGTTCAAATTGTAATGATGCCGAAGGAATAAGCCTGTTTTGCGAGTACGGCCGCCTCCCGAGTCGACTTGAAACGGGAGGCGGCTTTGCCTTGTCATACAAACAGAAACTAATTGTTATAACCGCCTTGTCGAAACAACCGGAATCTTATAAGCCCGAATATTCCCGTCTAAATTAAACACTTTAAAATAAATTAAATATGTTCCGGAAGGAGCAAGTCTTCCGTTGTCATACAATCCGTCCCAAACAATTGTTCCCTCTGTTGAGAGCAAAAGATTATTTGCCAACTGTCTTACCTGTCTTCCGTTAGCATCAAATATAATGACAGTGGCAACATATCCGGGGCTTTCAAATTTGTAATTAATATTTGCATAATCTTCAAACCCGTCATTATCCGGAGAAAAAATATACGGCTCTGCCGTTACGGGATTTTCTCCCGGATTTACGTCTTCGCTGTATTGTGAGTTCTTGTACGCCGGAGTGGCAAAACCCACATATTCCGATGCTGAATGCCAGTTTGAAATATCTTGTGTCGGCTTATCATAATTAACTCTTTCCAGAGAAACTCCCTTTTCACTGTCTAAAAGACTAAAGTGCATATCTTCATTATAGTCAAACCGGTCAATTATTGTGTCATTTTTGTATAAAACCAAAACAGTTCCGAAATCACTCGGTAAAGTCGGAATGTCCGGTATTTCTATGATATTTTCTTGATCTTGGCTCATATAAAAAGACGAAACGCCCTCTTTGCTTTCGGTAAAAGCAAGGTAAGTTCCCGGTTCAAAATACAGGTTTGTTTCTGAAAGAGGAGAAATCGAAATTATGCTGTCTGTTATGTCTTTGTCATAAGTTGCTATCTGAATGTTAATCAAATCAATTCTTTTCTCTGATCTGTTATAAAGTTCTACAAAATCATTTCCGCCGGTATTCGGATAAAAAAGGACTTCATTAATTGCAATATCATCTTTTTGAGGTGTATAATATGAAAACATCATATTCGCAGTGACCATCGTGTTTCCGTTTATATCTTTTACTCCGGATATGTTTAAGGTTATATCTTCTCCCTGCGGAAAAGCATTTGTAAAAAACATATAAACTACGGAGGTATCAACATTATCTCTTGTAATGAATTCCGGACTCCCGACACCTTTATCTGCAAAATAGTTCAAAACATTTGTTCCGTCGGGCAAACCAACGGTTTCCGAAAATTTAATTTTTAACTTATTTTCATCCTGTGTCCACAGATCCACAGGGTAAATTAAAAAATATGTGAAATTAAAACCGGTTGCCTGTATCGTATTTCCGCAATTGTCTTTTATACCCTCAACAAGCAAAGTATTTTCTATTTCGGAAGTAAATTGTGTGTTAAAGAAAAGGTGAACCCGGGTTCTGTCTTCTCCGTCAACAAATGCAATCGTCGGATTTTCAATGCCGTTGTTTATAGAAAAATTCAAGGTGTCTCCTCCGCTTTCATAACTGATATTATCATCAAATTCAAGTAATAAATAATTCGAAGACAAAACTTGTACATTTACAAGTTCCGGGGCAATGTTATCGGGGTTATCTCCAAAAACAGAGTTTTGCCTTCCCGGGGTTCCTCCCCAAACATCCTTTGTTGCTGTCCAGTTATCGTCTTCTCCGCAAAAATTGAACGGATCAATTCGTTCAATAGAATATCCCCCTCCGTCTTTTTCGTCATCATCATACCATTCTTTGGAATATGTAATATCTTCTATAACTGTGTTATTGTTATCCCGAATAACAATCCTTTTTCCCGATGTTGTTAAGTCAAAAGATGTAATACCGACAGGCATTCCGTAAGGAGAAAAATCTGATTCAAAGCCCGGTCTGCAAATGATTGCATAACTTCCTGCCGGAATTATTGAATCGGGAAAACTTTTTACCGTATATCCCTCTATTTCAATTGTCCAACCGGAGAGGTCTATATCATACGGTGTATGATTATAAAGCTCAAGGTATTCAAGAGCGGGCAAGGCTGCCGGAGCGGGGTTTACATCACACATAATTTCATTTATGACGATATCATAAGGCAAAGTTTCGTGGAATGAAAAGCTCAGGTTTGTCGGATTAATAATGTTGCCGTATGTATCTTGAACACTGTTAACGGTAAGAGTATATGCCAAATCAACCTGAAAAGATGTTGTAAACGAAAGGTGAACCAGCTTACCATTTGTTCCGTCAACGAATGCACTTGCAGGGCTGCCGATTCCGTTATTTACGGAATAATTTAAAAGCGTTTCTGCACTTGCAACATCAACAACTTTATTAAAAGTAACATCAAGTTCTGTTGCAGAAACCGGGAATATGTTTATTGCTGCAATTTGATAATAAATAAATGCTCCTATAGAGTTAGTTGTTGCATTTCCGTTTAAATCTTCAACATTATTTACCGTAAGGGTATATTCGTTGTTATCAACAAATGTTCCTGAAAATGTTAATTCAACTTGTTTGTTATCAGTCGTGCTTAGAACCGCTCCTGTGGGAGAGTCTATTCCTCCGTCAACAGAATAGTTTGAAATGTTTTCTGCCGTTGTCTGCAAAAGACCTTCATTAAATTCAACAAGAATTGTGTTGTTTGAAACTGCATTAATACTTGTTACTTGGGGAGCTTCCGTATCCGGCGGTCCGACAATTGAAAAGTCATCAAACCAAAACCCCCCGGCTCTTGTTAATGTATATTCAAAGAAGGGTCCTGTATAAAAAGCGTTAATGTGGGTGTTGTCTGTTGCCGTTCCCCCAGACAATAAATTATCAAACCCTCCGGTTTCATCATAAAACAATTCCCAGCCACCGGATGCCGTTCGTGTTACCTTAATTCCAATTGTAGCAGATGTCGGCCAAACATAAGGTGTTTGAATCAGCACGGAAAAAACACCGTTTGTTACTTTCCATAAAGAAAGGATGTCATCCGTACCGGACATATTAACTCCCACAACATAACCGTTCAAACTTGATGTTAAATCAGAATTATCTGCAAAAAGATAAACGCCGAAATAATTGCTGCCGGAGGGATTCCATGCACCGTTTTTAAAATTAAATTGCCAAACCGTTTCTCCGTTTCCAATTGTTATACCGGAAAAGGGTGTTGTAACATAGCTTATTCCGGCAACAGAACTTAAATTATGCTTCAAAGAATAAACCCCGTTAATCGGTGTGTCGGTTGATGCTGCCCAGTGCCCCGTTACATTTTCTGCCCATCCGTTAAGGTTTCCGTTTTCAAAATCATCGGCAACTTGAGAAAATAATGTAACAGAAAGAAGTAAAAGAAATAAAAGAAATATATTTTTCATCGTTTTTAAAATAAAGTTCGGAATAGTATTGCTATTTTTGCCAAGGTTTCAAAAATAATACTTTTTGACAGAATAATAAGGAATTTAAAGTTTTTAAAATGAAAATAGCAATAATCGGTATTACCGGAATGGTAGGTCAGGCAATGTTAGAGGTCCTGAAAGAACGAAATTTTCCTGTTTCAGAACTTATCCTCGTCGCATCTGAAAAGTCTGTAAACAAAGCTATTAAGTTTAAATCCCAAAACTATAAAGTTGTAAGTATTGAAAGTGCAATTTCTAAAAAACCCGATATTGCAATTTTTTCTGCGGGAACTTTCATATCACTAAAATATGCTGAATTATTTGCAGGAAAAGGAGCTTATGTAATTGATAATTCATCGGCATGGAGAATGGACTCAACAAAAAAGTTAATAATTCCTGAAATAAATGCCCGAGTTCTCACAAAAGAAGATAAAATTATTGCAAACCCCAACTGCTCAACAATTCAAATGTTAATGGTTTTGGCTCCGTTGCACAAAAAATATAATATTAAAAGAGTTATTGTTTCAACTTACCAATCTGTTACCGGAACAGGAGTAAAAGCTGTAAAACAATTACTGAATGAAGAAAAAAATATAGTCGGAGAAAAGGCATACCCTCACCAAATTTATAAAAACTGTTTACCGCATTGCGACGATTTTACGAAAAATGATTACACTAAAGAAGAAATGAAGTTGGTAAATGAAACACACAAAATTTTAGATAAAAATATTAAACTGACGGCAACAGCGGTAAGAGTTCCTGTTGTCGGAGGCCACTCTGAATCTGTCAACATTGAATTTAAAGAAGACTTCGACACTGCAGAAATAAAAACATTACTTAGCAACACAAAAGGGGTTGTGGTTCAAGACGATACACCAAACAATATTTATCCAATGCCTATAAACTCAACGGGCAAAAATGATGTTTTTGTTGGTAGAATACGAAGAGATTATTCAAATCCCAACAGTTTAAATTTATGGATAGTTGCTGACAATTTACGAAAAGGTGCTGCTACAAATGCGATTCAAATTGCAGAATACATTAATATTAATTTTTTGAAAAAATGAAAGTTGTAATTCAAAGGGTAAGCGGAAGTTTTGTCAGTATCGGCGGAGAAGTTAAATCTCATATAGGAAAAGGCTTGATGATACTTGCCGGCTTTGAAAATAAAGATAACGATGAAGACATTATGTGGACGAGCAAGAAAATTTGTTCCCTTCGTATATTTGATGATAACGAGGGGGTTATGAATCTTTCGCTTGAAGACGTGTCCGGAGAATTGCTTGTAATAAGCCAATTTACGCTTCATGCAAAAACGAGAAAAGGAAACAGGCCCTCTTACATTAAAGCCGCAAAACCGGACATTTCAATTCCGTTATACAATAAATTTGTAAAACAACTTGAAGAAGACAGCAAAACAGAAGTAAAAACCGGAGAGTTCGGTGCCGAGATGCAAGTTTCTTTAATTAATGACGGTCCGGTAACGATTATTATTGACAGCAAAAACAAAGAATAGAAATATTGTGTTTTCAAACAAGAAACTTTTAAGCCCGTTTTTCATATAGTTTTATTACATTGCACCACTTATTTTAAACAAAAAGAACATGAAGAAAATTTTTATTTTAGGCATTATTGCCACATTTTTTTTAGCATCTTGTTGCGAAGAAAAAAAAGTTGAAGAAGTAATAATTGAAAACACAACAGATACTTTATTAAACTCCGAACATCTGACAATGGCAACGCTTTGGTTTCAAAAATCAGCCGAAGTGCAGGCAATTTTTTATCAAAACTTTAACCTCGCAAAATTAATGCTGGATGAAACAACAAAAGGCAAGGTTTTTAAAAAATTGAAAAAATCAAAACCTTTGGCAGTAATAACGGACATTGACGAAACAATTTTAGACAACAGTCCCTATAATGCAAATTTGATAATTAACGGAACCTCCTACAATAAAGAAAACTGGGCTGCGTGGGTAAATGAAAAAAGAGCAAAAGCTCTTCCCGGAGCGGTTGATTTTTGTAATTATGCAAAAGATAAAGGAGTTGAAGTTTTTTATGTTTCAAACAGAAGTGCCGATCAAACTGATGCAACAATAGAAAACATGAAAAATGAAGGTTTTCCGTTTGCAGATAAAGAGCATATGTACCTAAAAACAAAAACATCAGATAAAACAGCCAGAAGAAACAAAATTCTTGAAAATTATGATGTGGTTTTATTGTTGGGAGACAACTTGAGGGATTTTGATGAGGTTTTTGGCGGAAGGGGTGAAGATTCCGGATTTACGGCAACAGCCGAAAATAAAGACAAGTTCGGAGCAAAATTTATCGTTTTCCCTAATCCGATGTACGGAGAATGGGAAAAGGGATTTTACAACGGAGACTTCAGCAAATCGAATGACGAAAAAAGAAAGTTGAGACGAGGTGCCCTAAATAGATAACGGCGTTTTTCAAAATGTTTCTTTTTTGTGAGAAACTATGAATGAACCGGGTTGTTTTAAGGTCAAGGTTTTATGTGTTTAAGGCTCTCTCAGCTTTTTATTAAGGCAGCATAAACTCAAATTCTGAGACACCGTAAATCCCAAAATATCCTAATGCCCCGTTATTAAAGTTTCCTTTCGGATTATAAGGTGTTGCAGAACTCGGACCTTGTCCCTGAATGATTGCTAAGTCCATAAAATAATCAAAATACTTTTTATCAGTTGACAACAACTCTAATTTTAATAAATCCCCGCTGTACAATTCTAATACAATAACAACACCCAAAGTGTCTCCGTCGCCGACCCTGTCATCTGTTAAAATATAATCTTTTGCACTAAAGCTATTGTTTACATAAGCCTTCAAACGATAGTAATTATCAACACCTAACGAGTCTTTCCAAAGAGTCATAATTTGAAAGTATTGTGTTGTGTCGTTTTGTTGTCCGCCTCCGGGGGGAATGAAAGGTGCCGGAATTATATTTGCTATTTCCGCAGAATACGGTGTTTTAGTTGTGGCCTCATATACTTTTCCGTCAATTGTTATGCTCAATTGAAACTCGTCATTTGTAATTGTTTCTATGTTTTCTGAAAAATATATACCGTCTTCTGTTTCGGGAATACTATACGATATTTCATCATTCTTCTTCAAAACAACCTCTGCCTCGCTGATTTTTTCAAAGTCGCCTGTTTCATAAAAGTCGTTGCTCATTGTAATGTCTACTTTAAAAGTGCTGTCACTTGCGTTTAAAACAGCCTCAATAACAACTCTGGGTTCTGTATTTTTTAATTTCAAATCTATAATCTCGGTACAAGAACCAAAAAAAAGAACAGCAATAACTGTATATGTAATAACAGGTTTTACCATTTTTGATACTATTAATTAAAGTTTAAAATCGGAAATTCCAAGAAACAGACGGAACTATACCAAACAAAGCCATTCGTTCTGCCTCCGGATTTCCGGTTTCTTTGTTTTCTTGAAATGTTATTGAATATGCATTTTTTCTGTTATATACGTTATATACTGAAACATTTAAATCATTATAAAAATTTGTTGTTTTTTTTAAAACAAAAGTTACGCCGAGATCCAAACGATGATAATTCGGCATTCTGTCTCCGTTTCTTTCTGTGTAAATATTTACGATTACACCGTCTATTTCCATTTTTCCTGCAGGAAAAGTAACAGCATCCCCCGTATAATATATCCAAGTTCCCGAAGCTGTTATTTTTGCTGTTATTTTATAACTCGCAACAAAAGAAAGGTCGTGAGTTCTGTCTTGCCTTGCCGAGAACCAGTTTCCGTTATAAATATCATCAAACTGTCTTTCTGATTTTAATAAGGTATAGCTTGCCCAGCCTGTTAATTTTCCTATGTTTTTCCTCAATAAAAACTCTGACCCGTATGCTTTTCCCCTTCCGAAAACCAGCTCTGCTTCAACATCTGGATTTCCGAAAGCATCTGCTCCGTCTTCAAAATCAACCTGATTAATTAAATTTTTATAAAACCCCTCTACACTAAATTCAAACATATTATTTTTGAAATTTTTGAAATATCCGACGGCAAATTGATCGGCAGTTTCCGGTCTTATTAACGGTGTGCTCGGCATCCACATATCTGTAGGAGACCCGGATGTTGAATTAGACAGTAAATGTAAATATTGGCTCGTTCTGTTATAAGAAGCTTTCAGAGAACTTATCTTATTAAGCATTAATGTTGTGTTTATTCGCGGTTCAAGGCAAAAATAAGTATTGTAAAATTCATTTTTTTTGTAAGCGGTTGAATCAATAATGTCATTTTCTTCATTGTATTCTTTTATAACATACGGACCGACATTGTTGAACATTGATGCACGAATACCGTACTCTATTGAAAAAAGCCATCCTATTTTTTGCTTGTTTGAAACATAAATCGCAGACTCTAATGCTTTTTGTTCTGCAATTTCCGTTTTTATCTCCCTGTTTACCGCATCTTCTGTTGTGTCGTTTTTCATTGTTACAGTAAAGTTCATCGGTTTAAACCGAAGAAAAGCACTTTGAACCCCGAAGCTGATTGTGTTATTTTTGCTTAAATACCACTTATAATCTTGTTTAACACTATAATCATAAACACCGGCATTTAAATTTACATCAAAAGAAGAAAAGCCGACATTAAAACCATAGTTAAAATCACTGTATATTAATGATGTATTTGAAAACAATTTATTGCTATACAGATGGTTCCACCGTAATGTTGCTGTTTTATTGCCCCAGTCAAAACCTGCAAAATCCATCCCGAAGGCATCTCTTCCAAAATAACCGGATAAGTATATCCTGTCTTTTTCTCCGATTTTTAAATTCGCTTTTCCGTTTACATCATAAAAGTACAATGTCAGAGATTTATAGTCTTTTTTAAAAGTTCTGACAAACAAATCTGCATATGTTCTCCTTGCTGAAATAATAACAGATGCTTTGTTTTTTATAACCGGACCCTCGACAGTAATCCTGGTCGAAACCAAACCGATTCCTCCTGAAACTTCAAAGTTTTTCATATTGCCGTTTTTCATTCTGATGTCTGTAACAGAAGATATTCTTCCTCCGTATTGAGCAGGAATTCCGGCTTTATACATTTTTAAGTTTTTTAAAGCATCTGAATTAAATACAGAGAAAAATCCGAGTAAATGTGAAGCATTATAAACTGTAGCCTCATCTAATAAAATGAGATTCTGGTCAGAGTCGCCGCCTCTTACAAAAAAGCCGCTGCTGCCCTCAGAGCTAGGGCTTACTCCGGGCATCAACTGCATAGTTTTCAGCACATCTTGTTCTCCGAAAAGAACGGGGATTAACCTGCTTTCCTTAATATTTAATTTAATCGTACTTACTTCCGTTCCCGTAACATTTGCATCATTTCTTTCTCCTGAAATAATGACCTCGCCAACATCTGTTGTTTTCAACAAAAGTTCAACGTTTTGTGTTATATTATTGTTTAGGCTCACACTTTGCTCTTGCGAACCATACCCGATATAACCATAAGAAAGCGTATATTTCCCTTTTGGCAACGAAAGAGAATAAAAGCCGTATTCATTTGTAGTACACCCTATTGATGTGCCCCGAACATAAACCGAAGCATATAAAAGCTCCTCCCCGCTGTTTTTATCTCTAAGATAACCGCTTATCGTATAGTTTTGTGTATATACAACCGACTGTGAAAAAACCAAGAATATAATTAAAAAGAGAGTACTTTTATTCATGGCTTCAAAGTTAATTTTACGATGTTAAAAGCTACATCAAACATAAGACGATTTATTAATCGGTTATATTGCTTATAAAAGCAGAAACATCAAAAAAACAAACCGTTCTTACAAACAGAAAAAACAAACTTCTGCAAATTAGTAGCGAAGCAAATTTTGTTTTGTAAAGCAGTTAATCCGGATCTCCGTTTTCCTCACTGTCAAACAAAGAGGGATAATCTCTGTCGAATTGTCCGAGAACTTCTGTCATTACGGTTTCTCGAATAAACCTAGATTTATTTTTTATTTTATATTTTTTACAATACCTTTCAAAAGCCTCGAGTTCGAGGTCGTTGAACAAAAATTGTACAGTGTGTTTTCTTTTTAGCTTTTCTTTTCTGTTAATAGCTTTGTCCATCCCAAGTAAGAAATTATGCAACAAAGTTATATTTTTTTTATATCTGTACAAAACTGCTTTTCAGAGGATTTAAAAAAAGCCGAACAGAAAGCTCGGCTTAACACAAATATTGTGTGCTTATAACAACCCTTTGCGTTTTAAATGGGGCTCAATTGACGGTTCTTTACCCCTGAACGCTTTGTATAAATTCATCGGCTCATCGGTTCCGCCTTTTGAAATTAGTTTTTCTCTGAATGCTTTTGCTGTCTTTTGGTCAAACAAACCTGTTTCTTTAAAAGCCTCAAAAGCATCTGCATCTAAAACCGCAGCCCATTCATAACCGTAATATCCGGATGAATATCCTCCGCTGAAAATATGTGCAAAATTTGTGCTTCTGTATCTTACGATTATTTCCGGAAGCATCCCGATTTCTTTCATCACAGACTCCTCAAAATCATTTACATCAAGCGTGTTATTTTTTTTTGTCATTGTATGCCACTTCATATCTAAATAAGATGCGGCAAGGTATTCAATTGTTCTGAAACCCTGATTAAAGAGACTGCTGTTTTGCAACTTTTCGATTAATTCCTCCGGGATAACTTCTCCTGTTTCATAATGCCTTGCATAAAGTCTCAGCATTTCGGGTTCTGATGCCCAGTTTTCCATTACTTGTGAAGGAAGTTCAACAAAATCTCTTGCAACAGATGTTCCGGATAAGGTTTCGTATGTACAATTTGATAACAGTCCGTGTAATGCGTGACCAAATTCATGAAACATTGTTTCAACCTCTTCAAAGCTTAAAAGTGACGGTTTGCCGGCTGTCGGTTTTGTAAAGTTCATTACAGTCATAATAACCGGGGTAACATTTTTACCTTTAATTCTTGATTGTTTTCTGAAACTTGTCATCCAAGCCCCTCCTCGCTTACTTTCCCTGGGGAAAAAATCGGTGTAAAATATTCCGATATGTGTTCCGTCGGCTTCTTTTACTTCAAATGCTTCCCCATCTTTATGATACAGAGGAATATCATTAACGGGAGTAAATGTAATTCCGTATAGTTTGTTTGCAAGCAAAAACATTCCTTCTCTTACGTTTTCAAGTTTAAAATATGGTCTTAATTCCTCTTCGTCTAAATTATATTTTTCTTTTCTTATTTTTTCTGAATAATACCACCAATCCCAAGGTTCTAATTTAAAATTATTGCCGTCTTTATAGATCATTGCTTGAAGACTTTCTGCCTCTTTTTTTGCAACAGGGAGAGCAGCACCCCAAATTTTATTTAGTAAATCATAAACATTTTCCGGGTTTTTTGCCATATTAACATCTAAAACATATTCGGCATGGTTGTTAAAACCAAGTAAGTGAGCCCTTTCAACACGAAGGTTAACAATTTGTTTAATAATTTCTTTATTGTCGTTTTTGCCTCCGTTATTTCCTCTACTTATATATGCTTTAAACAACTTTTCTCTTAATTCTCTTTTTTCTGAATACGTTAAAAACGGGAATAAACTCGGTTTTAGAATCGTAAACACCCACTTTCCCTTGTAACCTTTTTCTTCTGCTGTTTCTTTTGCTGCTTGAATAACAGATTCGGGTAAACCGGCTAAATCTGCATCATTATCAATTACAATTCTGAAACCATTATTTTCATTTAGCAAATTTTCGCCAAATTGTAATGTCAGCATGGACAACTTTTCATTTATTTCTCGAAACCGGGCTTTTTTATTCTCGGCTAAATTTGCCCCGCCTCTTACAAAGTTTTCGTATATCTTTTTCAAAAGCATATTTTGCTCTGTGTTTAAATTGAAATTCTCTTTTTTACCATAAACACTTTTTATTCGCTTAAACAATTTGTCGTTTAATGCAATGTCGTCTTTATGTTTTGATAATAAAGGAGAAACCTCTTTTGAAATTTGGTTTATGCTGTCATTTGTATCCGCACTTTTCAGGTTGTAAAAAACAGAACTGACTCGGTTCAGCAACTCTCCGGAGTTATCAAAAGCAACAATAGTATTTTCAAATGTTGCATCTTCTTTATTTTCTGCAATTACATCTATTTCCTCTTTTTGCTGTTTCATTGCTTCTTTAAAAGCCGGCAAATAATGTTTGTTTAAAATTTTATTGAAAGGCGGAACACCAAACGGAGTGTCAAACTTCGCCAATAAAGGATTGTCTTTTTCTGTCATAGCCCCATCATTTTGTTTACAGGCACCGATAAAAACTAAAATAATTATCGATAATAAATATAATTTATTCATAAAATCAGTTTTTTAAATTAAGAAACAAATATGCGAATTCTTTCATAAATAAATTTATTTTTAATACAAATAATAAAAAAAAACGGATAACCGTATTCATTTAAGCTGTTTGTACCGAAAATTTATATTTTTTCAAAAAATATTATTTATATTTATTGCTTCAAAACAAAAATGATGCGAAGGCTCGTTATTTCGGACATACACGGTTGCAGCAAAACATTAAGGGCACTACTGGATAAAATTTTTCTTACAAAAGAGGACGAGTTATATTTTTTAGGAGATTATATTGACCGAGGTCCTGACAGCAGCGGAGTTTTGGAAATTATAATTAACTTGCAAGAATCCGGCTTTCGTATTTTTCCGATTATGGGAAACCATGAATATCAGGTGCTTAAAGCACAAAAAGATTACGATAAGCGTTCGTTTTATTACTTTATGAAAAAGCTGAATAAAAGTGCAGACTTGCTGAATAAAAACAAGAAAATAAAAAAGAAATATCGTAATTTTATGAAAAGTTTACCATATTACATTGAGCTTGACGATTTCTTTTTGGTTCATGCAGGTTTTGATTTCAGAAAAGAAAAACCGTTTGAAGATATTGACTCTATGCTTAATATAAGAGGGTTTAAGTATGATAAAAGACAAGCCAAGGGCAAAACAATTATATACGGACACACACCGGTTAATTATAATAAAATTTTAAAAAAGATTAAAAATCGAAAAAATAAAATACCTCTTGATAACGGCTGTATTTACACAAAAAAACATAAATACTATGATTTTACAAAGCTTCATCGGCTGTGTTGTTTGAATCTTGACTCTTATGAGTTAATTTGTCAAGAAAATGTTGAATTTGTTTGATTAAAATGTGCTGCAGAACATTAGGTTTACAAAAAAATTGGGTACCTTTGCTTAATTATTTTATTAATTAAAACCAAGTAATATGAAAAAAATATTAAGTGTTGCAATTCTTTCGGTATTGATTTTTTCAACTTTTACCGGATGTAAAAAAGGGAGTAATGATTCGTTTTCTTTATTGTCAAGAAAAGCCAGAATAACGGGAGTCTGGAATTTAACAAATGCCGACTACGAAGAAAAAGATGTTAATAGCGGAGATACTGAGATTACAAGTTTTTCTTTTGACGGTGCAAATATGACAGAAACCGTAAACGGAGACGGCCAGACTTACAAATATTCGGAAAAACTTACAATTGACAAAGACGGAACATTTAAAGTCGTAACAGAAGAAGAAATAGATTACTGGGACAATACAAACCTTCAAATGGCAAAAGGAATAAGAGAAGAAACAATGGAAGGTGTTTGGTATTTTCTTGACGGGAACGATGCGTTAGATGTTAAAAACAAAGAAAGAGTTGAGTTTTTAATTGAAAAATTCAGACAAATTGATCCGGACGGAGACACTTTCGAGTATGAATTATCCGGCAAGTCTAATAATTGGATTAATATATTTTTACTTGACAGGCTGGCAAAGGACGAGATTGTTACGTTGTTTGATTTTATTCAAACAATGGGAGGAGATTCTTTTTCAAAAACGGGAACGAAAACCTACACAAAAGAAAAATAAGTTAAATAAACTCATAAAAAACCGTTTCTGCAGAAACGGTTTTTTTATTTTTTAAAATTTAGCTTGACTCTTATTTTTTCTATTGCATCCGAAATTGTTTTTTCCGGCGTTATAAAATTATTTGCTCCCCAAAAATCAGAATCATAGGTATAGCCGTTATCAATAAAAACCAAGTTTTTCGAAGCAACTTTTTCTCTTTTAAATTTTTCGATATTAACTGTATCAACATTCAAAACAACCGTTTCGAAAAAGGTTTTGTATTTTCCGTAAAAAAGCTCTCTTTTTTGCTTAATTCTGAAAACTAAATCGGCACGAACATGACTTAAAACATACTTTTCTCCTGCCGGTTTATAGCTGACCCTATAAGTTGCAGAAACAGGGATGACTTTAAAACGGCGGCTTTTTTTTGCAATAAAATTTACTTTTCGGTTTCCGTCCTTTAAGTTCACTTCAAATTCGGCATAAATAATTGACAAACTTTTTGTTTCAATATAAATTTGACCTTTATAAAGTGAGGTTTCAACATTTTCTTTTTGAGTAAAATCAATAACATAAGCCAGCTTATTTCCGAAAGTTACAATATCCGTTGTTCGGTACTTATAATTTGGCATTTCTGCCTCTTGAAGAAAATCTGTCGGGTTTTTGATGATATCAAGCTCTAATCCGGAATACAACCCGTTTTTTAACTTTACGTTAAGTGTATCTGTTTGTTCGGCATTAATAATTTTACGAGATTTTTCAATGCTGATTTTATCTGAATTAAAAGATGCTTTATAAGGCGTTTTGTATATTTTAATGACCGCCTCCGAAAAGTTGAGTACACGGTTTTTTCTTATCACCCCCTCACGATAAAAAGCCGTAAGTATGCTCTGTTTTTGAAGATAGTTTTTTTGTTTGTTTTTTAAAGCTTGCTTTAGAATTTTTACCGGATCGCCTGTTCTGATAATAACCTCTTGAACAGAAATAAAATCTTCAATTAATTGAATATTATATTTGGTTTTTTTTATTCCGGAAACAGTAATAAATTGAGTTTTATAGCCTATGTGTGAAATAAACAGGGTTGAATCTTTTAGTGATTTGTCTATTTTGAATGTGAAAACCCCGTTTTGGTTTGAAACGGTTCCGATTCCGGTATTCAAAATGCCGATTGAGGAATACGGGACCAGGGCTCCGGTTCTTTTATCTGTTATTTTTCCGGATATATAAATTTGATTTTTTGAACTGCCTTCCGATTTCTTAAAAAAGTTGCTTTGTTGCTTCTTACATATTATAATGTGGTCTTCTATAATTTTGTATGTTAAGCTGCTGTCTGCCAATATCATATCAAGGGTGCTTTTTATTGATGCGTTTTTGGCAGAGTATGTAATAATTTTATTTTCGGGAATAACATCCGGGCTATAAGTGAAAAAATAACCTGTTTGACTTGAAATTTGTTTTAAAACAAATTTAATGCTTTTGTTTTTAGCTTTTATGGTTACAAATTTATTTGACAGGGAAGTTTGAGAATAAATAAAACTTATTCCCGAAAAGCACATTAATATTATTAATGCAAGCTTCTTCATATAATAACAGGTTCGTTTTCCTTCAATCTTTATAAATAATAATTTTATTCTTTTCTTGTTTGTATTTTAAATTATGTGCAGAACAAATAATCTCTAATGCAACAGTTAATGCTTTGTTTCGGGGATTTGAAACAATTGGTAACTTGCCGATTTTTGGATCTTCAATAACAATTTCGGCATTATATGCTTTATTAAAGTCTTCAATTACTTTATTTAGTTTTTCTCCGTTGTAATTAAAACATTTTGTTTTCCAAGATAAATAATTTTTGTTTTTATTTACAGATTTGGAAAGAATGTTATTTTCAATTTTTCCGACTTCTTCGGGCTTTAAAATGATGTTTTCTTTGTTATTATTTGAGAGTTTTATTTTTCCGGTTTTGACTGTAACCGTAATATCTGTTTTTTTACTTGTTAAAACATTAAAAGATGTTCCCAAAACGGTAATTTCGGTATTGTTTGATCTAATAACAAAGGGAATTTTTGGATTTCTTTTAATTTCAAAAAAAGCTTCTCCGGAGAATTCGACCGATCTGTTAATTTTCGAAAATTCTTCAGGAAACCTAATTTCGGAGTTTTTATTAAGGGTTAAAACAGAACCGTCAGGTAAAACGATTTCTTTAATTTCATTTCCCGAACTTATTTCTGTAAATTGGTTGTCGGTAAAATTGTTTATTAAAAAATATCCGAAAATTGTTGTTACCGCTAATATTATGACAGATGCCGCAATATTTCTTGTTTTATACAGAGATTTTCTTTTCTGAATAGGTGTTTTCGGGGTTTCAACATCTTTTTTAAATTCAAACCAAGCTTTGTCTGCATTGAATATGTGACGTTCTTTTGTTTTTATTTTGCCGGAATAGTTTTTTAGCGAGTGGCTTTTTATTTGGTTTGAAACGGCTTTTCTTTCATTTTCGGAAAGAGTTCCGGTAATAAAATTTGATATGGTTTGATATTCTTTTTGTGACATTTTTATTTGTTTAGTGCGTATTCGGGAAAATAAATTCTGAATGTTTTTAGTGCTTTGCTTATATTTGCTTCAACCGTTTTTACGGAAACAGACATTTCTTTTGCAATCTCTTTATACCGTAAGCCTTTAAATCTGCTTAATTTAAAAATTTCTATACACTTGTCGGGTAAAGTGTTGAGAGCTTCGTTAAAAATATCGATGCTTTCTTCAAAAACTAAAGTTTCATGCGGGTTAGTTGTTTCTGTATTATTTTGCATTTCAATGTGTTTTTCATAGACACGAATAATTTTTTTGTGATTTATATTTTGCAAACATTTGTTTCTTACCGAAATATACAAATATGATTTAACAGAAACTTTCACTTTTACAGAAAATCGCTTTTCCCAGATTTTATAAAAAACATCTTGTACTACCTCTTCGGCATCTTCATTTCTGTTGGTATATTTTAGGGCAAAACGGCATAATTCAGAATAATATTTCTTGAATATAATTTCAAAGGTTTCAATATTAATATTTTTAAAATTTTCAACTTCCAAATCGGATAATTTTTACAAAAATACAGGTTTTCATAAAAAGCCGATATTGGGTATAAATATCGACTTTTTTGAATGCGAAAATTAATTATTTTGAATTTTTAAGATAACGCCGTATTTTTTTATTGTATTTTCTATTGATTCCTCTGGTTTTATTGTGTTGTATTTCCCCCAAAAATCTTCATCTCCGAAAGGTCTTACTTTTTCTTCAAAAACAATTCCGGCTTTTAATTGCTCGGCTCTGGTGAATTTAACAACATTTTTATCTGTTTTATCTGTTATTGCAATTTCTGTCATAACGGTATATTTTGAATTAAAAACTTTTGCTTTCCAATTGCATTTAAATGTTACTTCTCCTCTTGCGTGAGCAAAATAGTATTTCCCGCTATCCTCTTTATATTTTACAAAGTATTTTGTTGTGACAGGAACGATTGACATAAACAAAGGTTTTTTTCTTACGAATAATCTGCTTGCTGCTTCTTTGTTTTCAAGGTTTAACTCAAATTCAGCAGCAGTTATTGCTAAAGTTTTTACGTTAACATATAATTTTCCGTTAAAAAGCGGATATTCCGGGTTTTTAACCTGAGTAAAGGCTATCACATAATTTTGTTTATCATTTATTGTTGTAATTTCATTAATTTCAAACTTATAGCTACCCATATTATCTTTATAAAAAATAATATCCGGATTTTTTGCGACATCTAACAATAATGCTGTTTTTGGGCCGCCTCTAAGTTTCATAATAATTGTGTCTTGCGATTTAACATTAGAGCTTTTTCGACCTTTATACAGTTTAACTAAATCGCTTGACAGGGGTTTGTCGTATTCGGCTTTATAAACTTCAACAACAGCCTCTGAAATTGAAACATATTTCTTTTTTTTCTTGATTGTTTCTCGGTAAAAAGCAATCATTTTATTTGGGTTATTGTTGTAGTTTTCCGGGATTTTTTTAAGAATTTCAGCAATTAATTCTTTCGGGTTATTGGGTCTTACTATTACCTCTTCAATGGGCACGGCAAAAGGCTGCATTTTTATAACAACATTGTTTTCGGATATAGTTTCGACGTTCACATACTTATTTTTATATCCGATATATTTAAAGCTCAATTGTTTTATATTCAGGCTATTGTCTATGTTTATAGTAAACTTCCCTTCGGTATTTGTTACTGTTCCTATATTTGTTCCTACAGCCGATACTGTTACGAAAACCATAGGTTTTTTTGTTTTTTTATCAATTACTTTTCCTTCAATTGTTAAAAATGAATTTGAGTTTAACCGATTTTGCCCTGAAACGACAGAGCCGGCGTAATTTAAATTGAAAATTAAAAGCATTATCGTTATTATGCTTAACTGTTTTGTAGGCATTAGATTTTTCATGATATTTTATTTTTTAAAATGAATTATTATCTGTTTTTACCTTAAGATAGTTGGGCTTCATTTTACCCTATAAAAAAACCCAATCAAAATAAAGATTGAGTTTTATCGTATGTTTATTTGAAAGCCGGTTCAACCAAAACAGCAAAAAGAACCTATTTTTATTTTTTTAGTTTTTCTTGAAGTTGTTTCAACTCTTCTAATTGAAATTCTAACTCTGTTTCCCTTGCTCTTAACTCTTCTGTTCTCCTAATTAGCTCGGTATTATCAAACCCTATTAAAAGAATTGATGCGGTTTTGCCACTTGCATTTTTAATTGCAGTAAACGTCCCTTGTATAAATAATTTTTTGTTGCCCTTGCCTATAAAAGGAAATTCGCCGCTTATATGTTCTCCCTTAAGAAGTTTGTCCCATGCTTCTTTATATTGTTCAGATGATGCAAATTCTTTTGAAATAATAATTTCGTGGTTTTTTGAAATAATTTCAGATTGTTTGTAGCCGAATATCTTGCAAAACAAATCATTAACACTAAGAATTATTCCTTTTTTATCAAATTCAGCAATAATGTTTGTTTTTTTTACACCTTCAAACCGGCTTTCTGACATTGCTTCTTTTTCTGCTATTTCCAGAGCCTTTACCATTATGTCTTCTTGTTGTTTTGCCGATTGGTCTTGTAACACTTGCATATCTTGTATTTGGAAAAATAGTTCTGTTTCTCTGGCTTTTAGTTCTTCGGTTTTAAGTACTAAGTCTGTGGTGTCGAAGCCGACAAAAAATATATTTTTTGTTTTTCTTGTTTGGTCTTTTATTACGGTAAAGGTTCCTTGTAAGAATATTTTTTGTTTGTTTTTTCCTGTAAAATTAAATGTTCCGCTGACATGTTTTCCGGATTTAAGATCTTCCCATAAAGGCGCATATTTTTTTGAACGTATAAATTGTTCATTAAAAAGGTTTGCAATTTTTGTATTTATTATCTCTTTTTTTGTAAACTTAAAAATGTATTCAAATATTTTGTTTACAGAATGAATATTTCCGTCTAAATCAATTTCAAATGTAAGGTTGGTTTGGTTAATACCCTCTAAACGGCTGGAAATTAATGCCTCTTCTTTTGCGATTTCTTCAATTTTTCGAGCAAGCTCTTTTCTTTGCTTCATTGCTGTTTCAACTGCTGACTGCAAAGTCATTTCATTTGCTTTCAACATCTCATTTGTGTTCTCAAGTATATGCTGTTTTCTTTCAGCTTCTTTGTGGGCTTTATTTATTTCGTCAATATTTTGTCTTAGTTTTTGCTCTTGTTCTTTTAGTTCTATCTCTAATTTTTTTGATTCTGACACATCTGTTGCAATTGTAAGTATATATTGTACATTTGATGCTGCATCAATAATCGGAGCATATACAACAGAAAACCAAAATTCCCTATCATTAATAACAATATGTTCGTTGCGTTGAATGTTTTCTCCGCTCATTAACAGCGACCAGAAATTTGTATATTCTTCTTCGTTTTCTGCCTGAATAAAATCTTTGTGATTTGAGCCTACGATACCTGATTCTGATACCCCGAGAAGTTCAAGTAAAGCTCTGTTTACTGAAGTAATCGTGCCGCCTGTGTTAATATCAATAACAAATGACGATGTATCAATTGCCGAAAGAATTCCTGTCATTTCTGCAGCTCTTCCGGATGCATCCTCCTGAACTTGCTGCAGTTCTTCATAATTTTGTCTCATTTCTTCTTCTTGAACTTTCATAAGTTCGGTTTGTCTTTGAGACTGTTCAAAAAGTCGGGCAGTTCTTTGATTTATTTTTGTAATAGAAAGAGACGAGGCTATGTTTTCGGATAAAGTTTCAACAAAATCAATTTCATGTTTATTTAACTTATTGAATGATGCCAGCTCAATTACACCGACAACGTCTTCCTCAACAATCATTGGGACTATTAATAAACTTCGCGGTTTTGACTCTCCCAGCCCGGATGTTATTGTTATGTATGTTTCCGGAATTTCTGTCATGTAAACGGTTTCTTTTTCAACAGCAACAGTTCCGACTAAACCCTCACCCGGGAAAATTGTTTTTTGTTTCTTTTTTTCTTGTCCGTATGCATAAGCTGCTGTTAACTCTAAGTGTTTTTCATCTTCATCATCTGAAAAAACAAACATCCCGCCCTGATTTGCATTAATAAATTTCACTAAATTTGAAATTATTGCTGTTGACATTTCTTTAATATTTCCCTGTGTTTGCCTTAAAATATCGTTGAACCTCGTTAGTCCGACATTTGTCCATGTTCTTATTTCGTCTTCTTGTTTTCTTTTTTCTTCTTCCGTACGAGAAATAATTAAGTTGTGCCTCATTTCTATTAATGCGTTTCCTAATGTGTCGCTTTCACTTAAAGGTCTGAATTCTACATCGTATTCTCCTTGTCCGATAGAAATAGCAAATCTTGTTGTTTTTTTCAGCCCTTCTACAAGGTCGCTGATTCCTTCTGAGATATTGCTAATTTCATTTTTTCCTTCGAGGCGAGGTTTTTCTTCCGGCAGAACTCCTAAACTAAGGGGTTTTATATATTCTCTTAAGCGGTTAAGAGGCAATACAATTGAGTTTGAAAATCGCCAAAACAGTATAAAGAACAATAAAGATATTGCTGTAAAGAAAAAGTATATGTTCCGTTTGGATTTTTTTTCTGTTTTTATTTTGTTTTGTGTAACGATTTGAACAAGATCATCTAAAGGTTTAAATTTTAAATTCCTTAAATCTCCTTCAAGGCCCTCCCTGTATGTTATTCCAAGCTCTTTGTTTATTTTTGTTAATGCCGTAAAATTCTTTTTAAAGGCAGACAAGGAGGCTTGAAACTTATTTTGTGAATTTGGTGTTTCCTGTTCTTCTAAAATTGTATCGTTATTTTGAGGCAGAAAAATAAGTTTTTCATATTCTTTAAGAAAAATCGTATAATATTTCTCCTCATTTGTATATAGATAATTGTCAGAATATTCAATCATTTTTAATATTCTGTTTTTATTTGAAGGGCTTGCGTATTTATATGTTTTTTCTCCTGATGATTTTAAATCTCCTGTGATTCCTGTTGTATATGAACCTTTTTTATATATTTTTTCTGTTAAATCATTAAATGTAATAAGATAATTTTGGTGTATAATTTTAATTTCATTTAGTAAATCAACGAGCTTTAATTCTTTTGAAATAGGGTCTTTTGACAAATCAACTATTAACTCCGTAATAGCCGAAGATGTTTTTTTTAATTTCTTTATATATGTATTTTCTCCTGTAATAAAGAAGTTTGGGTCTTCACTGTGCCTTACAAGAAAATGTTGTTCAAACCTTCTCATATTTATATAGTGAATTTTAAGTTGGTCTATGTTTTCGTTGTATCTGTTATAGTTATTGACCTTATTAAACGTATATAAAAAAAACAGGATAATAAAAAGAATTAAAGAAACAACAGATATTATAATAAAATTAAACCGAGACCTGATACTAAAGTTTTGAAAAATATTCATTTGAAAATTATAATTAAAACTTATCTAAAGATTTAGTTGATTTGAACAAAGGTAAGAAAAAAAGTAAAAATTTATGAAATCTTTTTACTTTCTTACCTTTCGGATTAATAAAAGTTGCTAATTTCGTGAATATTATGCTTTATCCCTTAAAATTTAAACCGATATTTAAAGAAAAAGTTTGGGGCGGAAACAGGCTCCAAACAGTTTTAAACAAAAACATTACTTCCGGCAAAACTGGTGAAAGTTGGGAGATTTCAGGCTTGAGGAATAATGTTTCTGTTGTTTCGGAAGGAAAATACTCAGGAAAAAGTATTCAAGAACTTATAGATAAACATAAATCCAATTTTTTGGGAAAAAAGATTTACGAAAAATTCGGTAATGTTTTTCCCTTGCTTATAAAATTTATTGATGCTTTCGATGACTTATCCGTACAAGTTCATCCCGACGATAAATTTGCAGAACAACAACATAATGAAACCGGTAAAAACGAGATGTGGTATATATTAGACACAATGCCGAACTCTGAGCTTATATTGGGAGTAAAAAAAACAGTTACAAAAGATGAATATATTAAAATTACAAAAGAGAAAATTTTTTCTGATTTGTTAAATTCTGTTACTGTTAATGCCGGGGATGCTTTTTATATTCCGGCAGGCAGAATACATGCAATTATGAAAGGAGTCTTGTTGGCAGAAATTCAACAAAGTTCGGATTTAACCTATCGAATTTATGATTGGGACAGAAAAGGTTTAAGCGGGAAATACAGAGATTTACACAATGAACTTGCAGCAGAAGTTGTAGAACTTCAAGCTAAAAAAAACTATTTTCTTGAATATAAAAAAAACGATGCTTTTGCACAACTAACATCCTGTGAGCAGTTTACTGTTAACCGCTTGAAATTACTTACCCCGCAGATTAAAAACTATTCGAGCAAAGGCAGTTTTGTTGTTTTAATGTGTGTTTCCGGAACACTGTCTGTAATACACAAAAACATAAAATATTTTATCAGAAAAGGGGAAACGATTTTAATCCCTGCAATTATTTTAGCTGAAACGGAACTTGTCTCTGAAAAAAAGGCAGAGGTCTTAGAAATTTATATATAACGCCACAAAATTACATGCCAAAAAAAATCAAAGCCTCGTTTTTTAATTTTTCAATTGCAATTTCAACCGGTTTTTTTTCAAAATCATTATAAGTTTCAATTAATGCACGCGTAAAATCGCCGGCCCCGGCACCTTTTTCCATTTTCGTTGCGGTTAAGTTTACAAGTCTTGAAACTTGCTCTTTTGCATTTACAATTGTTTGCCAAGATTCATCTGTAATATAAAGCTGTTGAGAAAGGTTGTGGTTAAACTCCTTTCTTACAGTTCCCAGCATTAATATTTGCATTTGAATCGCAGTAATATTAGGTTTTTGCAACCTTAAAGCCATTGCATCAGGCTTAATTCTTTCAAGTAAAAGAATAATTCTTTCGTATGCCTGTAGCCTCACAGGTGTTATTAACTTATTGTTTGACCGAATTGTTTCAAACCTATTTTTATTTTTTTCTTTATCCGAAAAATGTTTTAAAATCAAAAGAACGGCAATTAACAATACTATTAACGGCAGAATATATTTTGCAATTTCTAAAAGGTCGTTCATTATCTTTTTATTTTTGTTTTGAAAAAATTAATATTTAAAACACAAATTTAGATATTTTATTTTAGGAATAGTTAAATAATTACAACATAACAAACAGACAGTTATATATTATTTTTAAAATTAACAAAAAACAGTTATTTTCGTTGCAAAATTATTACTAATTCAAAACATTATCAACATGAAAGAAGTATATATTATATCTGCGGTCAGAACACCAATAGGAAGTTTCGGCGGAGCACTGGCAAGTGTTTCGGCAACCCGGTTAGGAGCAACCGCAATTAAGGGTGCTATAAAAAAAGCCGGAATTGATGTCAAAATTATTGATGAGGTTTTTATGGGGAATGTAATTTCAGCAAATCTCGGACAAGCACCTGCACGCCAAGCAGCTTTATATGCCGGCATCTCAAATAGTGTGCCTTGTACGACTATCAATAAGGTTTGTTCATCCGGAATGAAATCTGTCATGATTGCCGCACAAACAATTATGCTGGGCGATAATGATGTTGTTATTGCAGGAGGAATGGAAAATATGTCAAATATTCCGCACTATGTTCCGGGAATAAGAACAGGAATAAAGCTAGGCGACGGGAAATTAGTTGACGGAATGGTAAAAGACGGTCTATGGGATGTTTACAATAATTACCACATGGGAAGTGCTGCCGAATTATGTGCAAAAGAAATGAATTTTAGCAGAGAAGAACAAGACAGATACGCAATACAGTCTTATAAACGTTCAGCAGCGGCAACAGAAGCCGGAAAGTTTAAAGGTGAAATAGTTCCCGTTGAAATTAAAACCAGAAGAGGAGATGTTATTGTTGACACAGATGAAGAATTTACCAATGTTAAATTTGAAAAAATTTCGACCTTAAGACCGGTGTTTCAAAAAGACGGAACCGTTACCGCAGCAAACGCATCAACAATTAATGATGGTGCGGCAGCAATAGTGCTTATGAGCAAAGAAAAGGCAGAAGAGCTCGGAATAAAGCCGATTGCAAAGTTAACAGGCTACGGAGATGCTGCACAAGAACCTGAATGGTTTACTACAGCCCCGGGAAAAGCAATTCCGAAAGCAATAAAAAAAGCAGGGCTAAATGCAGAAGATATTGATTATTACGAAATTAATGAAGCTTTTTCTGTTGTTGCTCTCGCAGGAATTAAAGAATTAAATCTTGATGAAAGTAAAGTTAATGTTAACGGCGGAGGTGTATCATTGGGACATCCGCTCGGTGCATCCGGAACAAGAATTATTGTTACATTACTAAGTGTATTAGGGCAAAACAATGCTAAATACGGTGTTGCCGGATTATGTAACGGTGGCGGCGGAGCGTCTGCAGTAGTTGTAGAAATGTTGTGACTTTTATATGTCGGAGGATAATTAACGAAACAGCAAAAAAGCCTTGTTAAAACTAACAAGGCTTTTTTGCTCCTCCTCTAGGACTTGAACCTAGGACCTGCGGATTAACAGTCCGACGCTCTAACCAACTGAGCTAAGGAGGAATGTTTTTATTTTTACTAAATCGGTTGGCAAAAGTAATACTTTTTTTAAAAAAACAAATATATTTGTGAAAAATTTAATAAATTTTAAAAAAGAATAAATGAGCCTAACAGTTGTAGGAACAGTTGCGTTTGATGCAATTGAAACACCTTTCGGAAAAACAAATAAAATAATCGGCGGAGCAGGAACATATATTGCTTTGTCTGCATCATATTTTGAAAAAAACGTAAACATTATATCTGTTGTCGGGGAAGATTTTCCTCAAGAGTATTTAGATATGCTTAACACACACAGGATAAATACAGACGGAATTCAGATAAAAAAAGGAGAGAAGACTTTCTTTTGGTCAGGAAAGTACCAAGATAATATGAATGTAAGAGATACCTTAGTAACAGAACTTAATTCATTAGCAAAATTTAATCCGATTGTTCCGAGCAACTACCAGAATACAAAATATTTAATGCTCGGAAACTTAACACCTGTGATTCAGAGGCAGGTTGTTGAGAGAATTAAAAGCAGACCGAAATTAATTGTAATGGACACAATGAATTTTTGGATGGATACAATGCTTGAAGAGTTAAAAAAAACAATAGCATTAGTAGATGTGTTATCAATTAACGACGAGGAAGCACAACAGCTTTCCGGAGAGCACTCTTTAGTAAAAGCAGCAGCAAAAATCCATAATATGGGACCGAAGTATGTAATTATAAAAAAGGGTGCTCACGGTGCCTTATTATTCGGAGAAGAAAAAGTTTTCAATGCACCGGCACTGCCTTTGGAATTTGTTTTTGACCCTACGGGAGCAGGAGACACTTTTGCCGGCGGGTTTATCGGGTATTTAGCAAAAACAGACGACATTTCATTTGAAAACATGAAAAATGCGGTCATTGCAGGTTCGGTTATGGCTTCTTTTAATGTTGAAAAATTCGGAACAGAAAGAATTCAGGAACTTAATGAAAAAGAAATAAATAACAGGGTAGAACGGTTTATAAATCTTGTAAGCTTTGATATGAAAGCGATTTAATAGTTGTGACACTACACATTTTACCGGACAGTGCCAAAATTAAAGGTTACAGCGAACCATTCGATTTTTACCTTTTATATCTTTAAATATTTTAATGCTTTTAAATCCGGACTTTTCTAACATATTTTTAATTTTGCCTCCGAATTGCTCGTTTATCTCAAAGTATAGCCTTCCAGAACTTCTCAAATTTTGTTTTGCAAATTTTACAATTGCTTTGTAAAAAACCAAAGGATTGTTATTTTCTACAAATAATGCAGACCCCGGTTCATAGTTTAATACATTTTTTCCCATGTGAGCCTTTTCGGAGTTTAAAACATAAGGAGGATTACTTACAATGATATCAAACCGATTTACTTCTCCCAAACTGTTAGGATTAAGTATATCTGCCTGAATAAAAGAAACGTGTGCGTTGTTTTCAGAAGCATTACTTTTTGCTGTTTTTAGTGCTTTTTCGCAGATGTCTATAGCATAAACATTTGCACCTGAGAGGTTTTTTGCAAGAGAAACAGCAATGCAACCACTTCCGGTTCCGATATCTAACACCAGCAAACCCTCCATTTGTTCGGTTTCAGAGATAATTAAATTTACCAGCTCCTCTGTTTCCGGACGAGGAATAAGAACATATTCTGTCAAATTAATCTTTAAATCGAAAAAAAAAGTGAATCCGACAATATATTGCAAGGGCTCAAATTTTTTTAAACGATTGATTATATTTTGCAACTTGCTTTCTCCTTCATCAGAAAAAATATAGCCCCTGTTTAACAACATATCAACAGAAGATAAACAGAAAACATCTTCGAGGATGATTCGGGTAAAACTTATAAGTTCATTTTTCGGGTAATAATCACATAATTCCTTTTGAATATATATCTTTGCTTCTGTTATTGTCATGATATAAAAAAGCAAAGATAAAAAAATGCAGATAAATCAAGATGAAATATTTATGCAACGATGCTTGCAATTGGCAAAAAAAGGATTTGGCAATACTTATCCCAATCCCATGGTTGGCTCTGTGATTGTTTATAACGGACAACTAATAGGAGAGGGTTATCATAAAAAGTGCGGAGAAAGCCATGCTGAGGTAAATGCAATAAATTCTGTTAAGAACAAAGAGCTGCTGAAAAGCTCAACACTTTATGTTAATTTAGAGCCGTGTGCACACAAAGGAAGAACTCCTGCATGTTCTCGGCTAATTACAGAAAAAAAAATCCCGAAAGTTGTAATCGGTTGTACAGACAGTTTTGAAATGGTTTCCGGAAAAGGAGTCGAAATGTTAAAAAAAGCAGGAGTTGATGTTTCTGTCGGAATCCTTGAAAAAGAGGCGAGAGAACTTAATTCTCGGTTTTTTACATATCATGAGAAAAAAAGACCCTATATCATTTTAAAGTGGGCAAAAACGGTTGACGGATTTATTGATTTTGAAAGAAAGGCTGAAACTCCGATTCAACCAAACTGGATAACGGATGAATTTGCTCGAATAAAAGTTCACAAATGGAGGGCAGAAGAGCAAGCAATTATGGTTGCCACAAATACTGCCGAAAAAGACAACCCAAAACTAAATGTTCGAGATTGGTCAGGAAATCAGCCCGTAAGAATTGTTCTTGACAGAACTCTCAGGTTAAAAGAAAATCTGTTTTTGTTTGACCGAACACAAAAAACAATTGTTTTTACCGAAAAAACCAAAAAAGGAACGGATAACCTTAGTTACGTTCAAATTTCTTTTGATAACAACTTTTACGACAACTTGTTTCGTGAGATGTATAATAACAGTATCCAATCTTTATTTGTTGAGGGAGGAGCCAAATTTATTCAAGACTTAATTGACAGAAGCTTTTGGGATGAGGCAAGAGTATTTATCGGGAATGCAAAATTTTTTAACGGTGTAAAATCTCCGGAAATAAAAAACCAGCCGAGAAATACTGAAAACATAGGCAACAGCAAGCTGGTGCTATATAAAAACTGCGGGGTTTAAAGTTTTAAAAAGCCACATAAGTTTGCTTTAATGCTGTTAACCGCTATATGTTTTAGGGGAGTTTCTAAAACTTCTTTTTTGATAGCATAAACCTATATTGACTTTTATCCTTGTTTATGTAACCCATTATTTGAGAATCGAAGTCTTCCTTTTCTCCGTTTAATATTTCAACTTCAATGGGGCAACAGAACAGATTCTCTTTAATTTCTTTATCCCCAATCGAAATGTTTTTTATTTTTCCTGCATCTTTTTCTGTCGTAAGAATAATTTTGTTCTCGGTCTTTAACGAACGGTATTTTTCTGCAATAAGAACCAAGTCTTTTTCTGTATATTTATGGTGGTCTTTGAACGGTATATGAACTAAGCTATCTGCTGTTTTATTGCAATATTCCAATAAGGGTTTGAAATTTCCTATTCCGGAAACCAAAACTGCGGAATATTTTTTTTCTTTAATAATATCTGTATTTATTTCAGATACGGAATTGTTAAATACAGGAAGTAATTCAGAATACTTTAGTGTTGAAAAATAAAGAGATTGATAGGCCCTCAATTCAAGGTTTGTTGCCATTATTCGCATATCAATCGGTTTAATGTCTGGCGGGGCCTTTGTAACCAAAACAATATCTGCCCTGTGTTTTTCTTTTGAACTGTCCCTTAGCCTTCCGTAGGGTAAGAAAAAATCCTCAAAAAAAGGCTGGGTATAATCAATCAATAAAATTGACAGCCCGGGCTTAACATATCTGTGTTGAAATGCGTCGTCTAAGATAATTACGTCAATATCCGGATTTAGTTGTTGAATATTGCTTATTCCCCGAACTCTTTTTTCGTCAACAGCAATAACTGTTTTCGGAAATTTTTGCTTTATTTGATAAGGCTCGTCCCCAATTTCTTCAACGGTAGATTTTGAGGTTGCTAAAAAAAAGCCCTTTGTTTTTCGTTTATAACCCCTGCTCAATACTGCAACATTGTATTTCTCTTGCAGTATTCTTATAATATATTCGGTTGTAGGTGTTTTTCCGGTACCTCCGACGGTAATATTTCCGACGGAGATTACCGGGATTTCAAATTCTTGTGATTTTAGGATGTTAAAGTCAAATAACGTATTTCTTATGTTTACTGCGAAGCCGTAAATTAATGAAAGCGGATACAATAATATGACTTTTAAAAACTTCATTTATTCAATATTTACAAAATACGGCATTCTTGCTTGAATTCCTTGAATTTTTACAACATCTTTCAAATATTTATAATACACATAAGAGTTTCCGAGCTCCTCCTCAACAAAAGATGATTTTGCATCAGTTAAGATACCCTCAATAATCATCGTCAATTTATCTTTTTCCGGAAAAGTTTTAATTCCGTATTCAGTAAGCCCTGCTTTTTTTGCAGCTAAATCAATTGTTGTTTGTAGTCCTCCGAGAACATCAACTAATCCGATTTCCTTAGCATCAACACCGCTCCAAACTCTTCCTTGTCCTATTTCATCAATCTGTTCTGTTGTCATATTTCTGCCTTCTGCCACATGAGTAATAAAGGTTGAATATACATCTTCTACTGTTGATTGAATAACCCCTCTTTCAAAAGCACTCATTTTTCGTGCCGGACTTCCGAAATCTGAATATTTATTTGTATTTACGGCATTGATATTTATTCCTACATCGTTCATTAACTCTTTCGTATTGAATAACAACCCGAAAACTCCGATTGAACCGGTTATCGTATTGGGCTGAGCAACAATTGTATCTGCCATGCATGCAATATAATACCCTCCTGATGCAGCAACATCTCCCATTGAAACATAAAAAGGTTTTTCCTTTTGTGCAAGAACTGTTTCTCTCCAAATTACCTCTGATGCAAGGGAACTTCCTCCGGGAGAATTAATTCTTAAAACAATTGCTTTAACGCTTGAGTCTTGTCTTGCCTCACGTATTGCTTTAGATAAAGTTTCGGAACCAATTTCCTTTTCTGTTCCTAACCCGCTGATAATTGAACCTTGTGCATAGATTATTGCAATGTTTTCTTCTGCAGGATTAAGTATTTTTTGTATGTCTTTTTCTGATGACAAATAATTAATTGCGGACACTAATTGAAGTTTGTCATTTCCCGAAAGCTTTTTTAATTCTTCTAACACCTCATCTTTATACTTTAAAGCATCTACAAAGTTTAAATTTTTTGAAGACTTATCGTTTCGGATTAAAATACTGTCAGCATAAGTATTTAAACGTTCAACAGAAATGTCTCTTTCTTCACTTATGCCTTTTAGTATTGTATTCCAAATAGAACCGATATATTTTAATGTCTGTTCTTTATTTGCGTCACTAATTTCATCTAACATAAACGGTTCAACCGCACTTTTAAATTTCCCGTGCCTGATAATTTCCGGTTCAATACCGAGTTTTTCCAACATTGATTTGAAAAACATAATTTGTGCACTGAGTCCGGTAAATTGGATAATTCCTTCCGGAGTAAGATATACTTTATCTGCCACGCTTGCTAAATAATAAGATTTGTGAGTATAGTATTCTGCATGAGCAATAATAAACTTTCCTGAATTTTTAAAATCTTTTAGTGCATTTCTTATTTCTTCAACAGATGCCATTCCTACTTGAAGGATTGATAAATCTAAATAAATTCCTTTTATTCTGTCGTCTTCCTTTGCGTTTTCAATTGCTTCCGTCACACTTCTGAGGCTTAGTGTTTTTTCAAGTTCAAAGGTGGAGAAGTTCGGTTTTGCGGAAGAACGGTCGGCAACAGCATTTTTAAAATCTAAATGTAATATTGAGTTTTCCTCAATTGTAAGCTCTTCTCCGGAAAGAGAACCTATTGAAGAAATCATACCGACAATAATTATTAGGTTTACAATAACAATAAACACGAGAACTAAAAAAGTTCCGAGCATACTGGCTAAAACATGGTTAAAAAAGCCTTTCATTTGTTCAAATTTTAATTAATAACACAATTAATTTATAATACTACAAAGATAAACGCTTTATTATCCAAATAAAAATTATAAAGAATGAGTAAGTTCGTTAATAACAGCTATGTATTAAAAATTAACGGTAGTTTGTAAAATTGCCCTTTTTCGGTTATTAAGAAACCGGTTTAAAGGTCCATGTAAAATAAAATTCAGAAACAATTTCGCCTTCGGAGGTCTTACCTGTTGATTTAGCTTCAACAGCTATACCTTCTCCGGTTTTTATACTTTTTTCAACCGCATTTTTTATATTAAGACCGTCTTCACAAGTGAAGAAAACTCTTGATTTAGCTTTTTTAGTAAAATCTGCACGCATATTAAACACAAGCATTGAAACTCTGGGGTTTCGTTTATGAACATGTGACAATGCTAAAACACCTGTTGAAAGTTCTGCTGCCATTGCCTGTGAAGCAAAATATATAGATTTGAAAGGATTTTGTGTGAAGAATTTAAAAGGCACACTTACAACTGCCTTTTTCTCAGTAATTTCTGTAACTTTTAAACCCGAAAAAAATGCAGAAGGTAAACTCTTCAACATAAACAATTTGAACTTGAAATTATTTCTTACAGTTTGCCTGAATTGTTCTGATTTGTCCATTTTAAAAATTTAAATTCGGTAAAACATAATTATAAATAGCAATGAAATGTGCAAAACTGCCTCCTATTACAAATAAATGCCAAATTCCGTGCGAAAAGGGAATCTTTTTGGACAGATAGAAAAACACACCGACAATATATACAATACCGCCTATTCCAAGCCATATCAGACCTGCTGTTGACAAAGAATCAAAAAGTGGTCTTATTGCAATCAGCATAACAAGCCCCATTGCAATATAAGCATAAGCCGAGATTACTCGGAATTTCTTTTTATACCAAAATATTTTAAATAAAATGCCGATTGCGGCTAAACCCCATTGAACGCCGAAGATACTCCAGCCCCAACCACCTTGCAAGGCAACGATTGTAAAGGGGGTATAGGTTCCTGCTATTAACACATAAATTGCGGAATGATCAAATTTATTTAGTTTCGCTTTTATTTTTACATTTTTAGCTGCATGATATAATGTTGAGGCTAAATATAACACAACTAAACTTGCCCCGAATATTGCAGCACTGACAACCGATATCGCAGATCCGTATATTGCAGAACGAACAATCATCAGAACTAATGCCGTTATACTTAAACCTAAGCCGATTAAGTGGGTTGTGCAATTTATAATTTCGTTAGTTTTAATATTTGCTTTTAATGTCATTTTTCTAATCTTATGTGCTTATTTTTCAAACCATTTATTTTTTACCAATGATTGAATAATTTTTAAACTTCTGTGTCCGAAAACAGGATGTTCCTGCATTGACAATTCCGTTGCTTGTTTTATGGCAACTTTTGAAGCCGGTTGTCCGGTTTCTTTTGCTTCTTTCAGCACCGATAAAGTTGTTTGATATACACCATGTTTCCATTTATTGGTCAGATGTCTTTCAAAATATTCATCATTATTAACATAACCGTATTGTTCATTCGCACAATTTACAATCCCCATTCTGTTATTCAGAAAATCAGGGACATATAAAATGCCTTTGTCAGAAAGTGCTTTATCGTCTCTGTCGTGTTCTTCTAATTGATTATTGGCAGCCCCGCAAATAATTTTTGCTTTTATTTTCGAAATTGTTTTATCATTTATGATGGCTCCGGTTGCACAAGGAGCCAAAATATCACAATTTTCAAATAGAATTGAGTTGTCATCTTTTGAAACTAATCTTGCATCCAAATTTTTTCCTGCAAATTTTTCTTTGACAGAGTTTACAACATCAGAATTTATATCAACAGCAATAACTTTTGAAACCTTCTTGTTAAATAGGTGATTAATAAGTGGCGCTGCAACATGTCCCATACCTTGAACGGCAACTGTTTTACCTTCTAATGTTTCACCTTTAAAAGCCAATGCTGCTTCCATTCCTCTTAATACTCCTCTTGAAGTGGGCTCAGAAGGATTTCCGCTACCGCCAACATTTTCTGAAACACAAGTGGTAAAACGGGTTGTTTTATAGATATTTCCCATATCTTCTACACTTGTTCCTACATCTTCTGCCGTAACATAGCAACCTTTAATGCTTGTGAGCAATTTTCCGTATTCGGTATAAATATATTCACGGTATTCCGGATTATTTTTATCAATATCCGGATTATGAACCATAACACCTTTTCCGCCGCCCCACCAAAGTCCGGCAAGTGCATTTTTATGTGTCATCCCTTTTCCGAGTCTCATTCCGTCTCTTAAATAATCTTCAAGATTATCGTATTGCCAAAAACGAACACCTCCGGCAGCTTGTCCTCTTTTTGTTCTGTGAACAAATGCGCCTTGCAAAACATCATATTTATCAGGCAATTGAAAAAACATGCCTTCGTGTTCCTCAAAATCACGCATATCATTATTTATAAAATCAGCTAAGAAATTTAATTCTTTATGCGAACTTTCAACTTTTTCAGTATTCTGATTATATACCAAATGAAAACGGTTTATGTTGTTTCTTTTTAGTGTTTTGATGAAGTTGGGGATGCTTTGGTTTTTCATTTTTAGAATTTTTAAAGAATATTTTTCACAAAAATACATTTGTTTTTAAACTTAAAAAATGAGCAAACAATAAAAAATTATTTTATCATTCGCTCATTTTATTATTTATCCATTAAGAATCAATGTCGTTTAGTTAAGGATTAATCATAACTGTGTAAAAATAAGAAAAATATAATAAAAAGTTCTTTGAAATTTTGCTTTTTAAAAATAGTATTTATTTTTACGGTATATATAGGGGGTAAGTGTAATCCCGAAGAAAACCAAAAAGAAGACTATCGAATAATATTAACAAAAAATATTGATTATGAGCTTAATGAAGAAAAGTTCCACAGC